>NZ_JAARMC010000013.1:0-119174 GCF_012985595.1 Pseudomonas sp. WS 5411 | reverse complement strand
GGCCCACGGAGCAATGCCTGACTGCGGGCATGCCGAGCCTAGGCGAGGCACCGAGTGGTGGGGCAGGAGCCCTTTTGGTTACTTTTGGGGCTCTTTTCCAAAAGTGACCCGCTGTAAGAGCGGAACCAATAGCCGCCGTGACCGCAGCAATGGATATACACACCGACCCAAAGCCATCCCCAGCAAATCCCCCCTGCTGACACGTCTTGTTTCATATGCAACGCCATCATCCCGCTATCAATCAATTTTCCTTCCCCACCGAACCCCTTAAGCTATTCAGCATCTGTTTAATGTCCGTTGCGTTTGGCCGAAGGCATGTCCGAACCGTAATTTCTGATCCAGCACGCGCCAGGAACGGCACGGGATTGCTCACCACAGGTTGTATTTATGCACCGCAGGAATTTGCTCAAAGCGTCCATGGCCATCGCGGCCTACACCGGGCTGTCAGCCAGTGGCCTGCTGGCCGCCCAGGCCTGGGCCGGGAATCGTGCAGCCGATGGCGACGCCAAGGCGTTCGACTTCGACTGGCTCAAGCTGCAGGCCAAGCAACTGGCCGGTAAACAGTATCAGGACACCCGCCAGGTGCTGCCGCCGACCCTGGCGACCATGACCCCGCAGAATTTCAATGCCATCGGCTACGACGGTAATCATTCGCTGTGGAAAGACCTCAAAGGCCAGCTGGACGTGCAGTTTTTCCACGTCGGCATGGGTTTCAAGACCCCGGTGCGCATGCACAGTGTCGACCCCAAGACCCGCCAGGCGCGGGAGGTGCATTTCCGTCCGTCGCTGTTCAATTATGAAAAAACCACGGTCGACACCAAGCAGCTCAAGGGCGACTTGGGTTTTTCCGGCTTCAAGCTGTTCAAGGCCCCGGAACTGGACCGCCACGACGTGGTGTCTTTCCTTGGCGCCAGCTATTTCCGTGCGGTGGATAACACCGGCCAGTACGGTCTTTCGGCACGCGGCCTGGCCATCGACACCTACGCCAATAAACGCGAAGAGTTCCCCGATTTCACCCAGTTCTGGTTCGAGACGCCGGACAAGAACAGCACCCGTTTCGTGGTCTACGCCCTGCTCGACTCGCCGAGCGCCACCGGTGCCTATCGTTTTGATATCGACTGCCAGGCCACCCAGGTGGTGATGGCCATCGACGCCCATATCAATGCGCGCACGGCAATCCAGCAGATGGGCATCGCGCCGATGACCAGCATGTTCAGTTGCGGCACCCATGAGCGGCGCATGTGCGACACCATCCACCCGCAGATCCACGACTCCGATCGCCTGGCGATGTGGCGCGGCAACGGCGAGTGGATCTGCCGCCCGCTGAACAACCCGGCCACTCTGCAGTTCAATGCCTTCGCCGATAAAGACCCGAAAGGTTTCGGCCTGGTGCAGACCGACCATGAGTTCGCCAGTTACCAGGACACCGTCGACTGGTACAGCAAGCGCCCAAGTCTGTGGGTGGAGCCGACCACCGCGTGGGGTGAAGGCTCTGTCGATCTGCTGGAAATTCCTACGACCGGCGAGACCATGGACAACATCGTCGCCTTCTGGACCCCGAAAAAACCGGTGGCCGCCGGCGACTCCCTGACCTTTGGCTACAAGCTCTACTGGAGCGCCCTGCCCCCGGTCAGCACACCATTGGCACAAGTCAACGCCACCCGCTCCGGCATGGGCGGCTTCACCGAAGGCTGGGCGCCGGGTGAGCATTACCCGCCGGTCTGGGCCCGCCGTTTTGCCGTGGACTTCAAAGGCGGTGGCCTCGACCGCCTGCCCGCAGGCACCGGGATCGAGCCTGTGGTCACCTGCTCCCATGGCGAAGTGAAAGACTTCAGCGTGCTGGTGCTCGACGACATCAAGGGCTACCGCATTCTCTTCGACTGGTACCCGACCAGCGACAGCGTCGCGCCGGTGGAGATGCGCCTGTTCATCCGCACCAATGACCGGACCTTGAGTGAAACCTGGTTGTACCAGTACTTCCCGCCCGCACCGGACAAGCGCAAGTACAGCTGATGCCCAACGTTCCCACGCTCATTGCGGCGTGGGAACGCCCCCACCCGGTTCAAAAACGCGAAATACTCCTCATCGCACTAATCAAATAACGCATCGCAATTTGATCGTTTTCGGTCAGGGCACGGTACTGCTCAAGCAACTGCGCCTCGTCCGAGCTCAACCGGCGGCCATGCAACGACAGCTTGCGGCTGAAAAAAAGCACCAGACCCCCTGCGACACCAATGGACTTGGCCATGGACTGTTTCTCCGTGTGATAAACAACAACTCCCGATGCCCATAACCCTGTCCGCGAAGTGCAATGCCTCAGCGCGTAAACAGACTGACTTCCTGGGCCAGAAGCCGTCTTACTTCAAGCGTAGAAACTATCCTGGCGCTTGTGAGATTTTTTTAGAGCATTCACTTAAATAATTGCCTTAAGGCAAAAGGCCTTCAGAAAATTCTCACGTACTGACCGCCGTGTACGCGCCTGATGCCGGACAGATCAGGGCAGCGGGCGATACAAGTGGATGTCATTGGGTTCCCGGTGGTACAGCTCGCTGTCGGGCTGCTTGAGCAAACGACAGCCGTGATGCAGATAAAAATCCACGGTGTTGCGCGACTCGGTGGCCGAGATATACAGCGCCTGCGCACCCAGCGTTACCCCGTGCGCGCAGGCCAGCGTCAGCAAGCGCCCACCCAGCCCATGCCCTCGGCCACTGTGGCTGACATGCAGGAACTTGAGCTGATGCATACGCAGGCCCTGGTTATGGATCACCCGGTTATCCACCACCGCTGCCGCCAGCAGCGTCGGACCAGCAAACACTCCATGCAACCACCCGCCGCGCAGCCAGCAGGCATACAACTCCAGGGCATCCTGCTCGGCTTCGCCTTCGGGCCAACCGCGCATGTCGTGGTGAGCGGCGTAGAGCACCAACTCGCCGTGTTCTAGGCGATAGCACTCATCAATCTGCTCAGTACGGTCAATCAACGCCAGCAGGGGAATGTCGCTTTCATTCAAATCACGTTCCACCAGCATCTTGGCCTCCAGTGTCCAGGACGCTCAGGATCGCTACTCCCCCGGCGACAGGCAAGAAAAAACCCACCGTGATCAGCGGTGGGTCTGGGTGACGAATGTAAAAAATCAGTCGCGCAAGTCAGACTCATGGATCGGCTGGTCGCGGTGGGTAGCCCGCTGGTACTGCGCCGGCCAGGTCGCCTTGCGGCCGCCCAGGTCGTCATCGGCGTGCAGCGGCCAGTACGGATCACGCAGCAGTTCCCGGGCCAGGAAGATGATATCGGCCTGGCAGGTGCGCAGAATATGCTCGGCCTGGGCCGGTTCGGTAATCATCCCGACCGTGCCGGTGGCCATGCCGGATTCCTTGCGCACGCGCTCGGCAAAGCGCGTTTGATAGCCGGGGCCGATAGGGATTTCGGCATTGGCGGCGGTGCCACCGGAGGACACGTCGATCAGGTCCACACCCAGGTCTTTCAGGCGGCGTGCCAGTTCCACGGTTTCGTCGGGGTTCCAGCCGTCTTCCACCCAGTCGGTGGCCGAGACGCGTACAAACAGCGGCAGCTCTTGCGGCCACACATCGCGCACCGCCTGGGTGACTTGCAACACCAGGCGGATGCGGTTTTCAAAGGATCCGCCGTATTGATCCTGACGCTGATTGCTCAAGGGCGAGAGAAATTGATGCAGCAGATAACCATGGGCGGCATGGATTTCCACCACTTGGAAGCCGGCGGCCAGGGCACGCCTGGCGGCGGCCACGAAGTCGGCGATCACTTGCTGGATTTGCCCTTCGTCCAACTGCCGGGGCGCGGTGTGCTGCGGGTCGAAGGCGATGGGAGACGGACCTACCGGCACCCAGCCACCGTCTTCGGGCTTGACGCTGCCATGCTTGCCGATCCACGGCCGATGGGTGCTGGCCTTGCGCCCGGCGTGGGCCAGTTGAATGCCCGCCACCGCGCCCTGGGCGCTGATAAAGCGTGTGATGCGACGCAGCGGCTCAATCTGGGCATCGTTCCACAGGCCCAGGTCCTGGGCGGTGATGCGGCCATCGGCAGTAACGGCGGTAGCTTCGCTGAAAATCAGCCCGGCGCCGCCAACGGCGCGGCTGCCCAGGTGCACCAGGTGCCAGTCGTTGGCCAGGCCATCGACGGCGGAGTACTGGCACATCGGCGATACGGCAATGCGGTTGAGCAGGGTCAATTGGCGCAGGGTATAGGGTTCAAGCAACAGACTCATGGGGCACCTCTTCTCGTATCCGGTGGGCATTGGCTCCAGGGTTCTGTTTGACCGGTACGCGTGACGAGAAGATGAAAGGCCCGTCCCCTTCGGGCTAAAAAACAGACAAGGTCACAAGACCAATCACACAGTGCTTAGAGACTAGTCGACAACCGGGGATTGCACAGGGTTCAGCGCGGTTCGATGTGGGCAATCATCAATTGCACGGTTTCCTGGCCGCGGAACTCATTGACGTCGAGCTTGTAGGCCAACTCCACCCAGCGAATGGTCGGGTTCGGCCACACCTCGCGGTCGATGCCAAAGGCAATGCCATCGAGCTTCACTGCGCCGCACTCACTCTTGAGCACTACCTTGAGGTGCCGCTCGCCCACCACACGCTGCTCCACCAGTTGAAACACCCCATGAAACAACGGCTCGGGAAAGTGCTGGCCCCAGGGCCCGGCGTTGCGCAGGGCACGGGCCAGTTCCAGGTGGAACTCTTCCACCGCCAGGGTGCCATCGGACAACAGGCGCCCCGTCAGGTCTTCTTCACGCAGTTGCCGGCGCACTTCGGCGTCGAAGGCTTCGGCGAACAACGGGAAGTTGGCTTCAGGCAAGGTCAGGCCCGCCGCCATGGCGTGGCCGCCGTACTTGGCGATCAGGTTCGGGTGCTGGCTGGCCACCACTGCCAGGGCATCACGGATATGAAAGCCCGGCACCGAACGCCCGGAGCCCTTGAGCAGGCCATCACCGGCATCGGCAAAGGCAATGGTCGGGCGGAAATAGCGCTCTTTCATACGCGAGGCGAGGATCCCGATCACACCCTGGTGCCATTCCGGGTCGAACAGGCACAGGCCAAATGGCATCGACTCCACCGGCAAGTCCTTGAGCTGGGCCAGGGCCTCGCGCTGCATGCCCTGCTCGATGGCTTTGCGGTCCTGGTTCATGCCGTCCAACTGCGCGGCCATTTCCCGGGCCTGGGCGAAGTCGCTAGTGAGCAGGCATTCGATGCCCAGGCTCATGTCATCCAGGCGCCCGGCCGCATTCAGCCGTGGGCCGAGGATAAAACCCAGGTCGGTAGAGGTGATGCGTGCGTGGTCGCGCTTGGCCACTTCCAGGATCGCCTTGATCCCCGGCCGCGCACGCCCGGCGCGGATCCGCTCCAGCCCTTGATGGACCAGGATGCGGTTGTTGGCATCCAGCGGCACCACGTCGGCCACGCTGCCCAGGGCCACCAGATCGAGCAACTCGCCGATATTGGGCTGCGGCTGCTTGTCGTACCAGCCCAGGCTGCGCAGGCGCGCACGCAGGGCCATCAGCACGTAGAAAATCACCCCGACGCCCGCCAGGGCCTTGCTGGGGAACCCGCAACCGGGCTGGTTCGGGTTGACGATGGCATCGGCCGCCGGCAGTTCATCGCCGGGCAAGTGGTGGTCGGTGACCAGCACCTTGAGACCCGCCGCCTTCGCCGCCGCCACACCCTCGACACTGGAGATGCCGTTGTCCACGGTAATCAGCAAGTGCGGCTCGCGCTGCAAGGCCACGGCGACGATTTCCGGGGTCAGGCCATAGCCGTATTCGAAGCGGTTGGGCACCAGGTAATCCACATGGGCCGCCCCGAGCAGGCGCAGGCCGAGGGTGCCCACGGTGCTGGCGGTGGCGCCATCGGCGTCGAAGTCGCCAACGATCAGGATGCGCTGGCGCTGCTCCAGGGCCGTCACCAGCAAATCCACGGCAGCCTCAATCCCTTTGAGCTGCTGATAGGGAATCAGCCGCGCCAGGCTTTTATCCAGCTCATCCTGCGAGGTCACGCCACGGGCGGCGTAGAGACGGGTCAGCAACGGTGGCAATTCACCGAGGAACGGCAGGACAGCGGGCAATGGGCGGGGATCGATGCGCATGGGGTGATGGGGGCTTCTGTGCAATACAACGGTTAAAAAACACTATGAGTAACGACAAACATCAAATGTGGGAGCGGGCTTGTGTGGGAGCGGGCTTGCTCGCGAAAGCAGTGGGTCAGTCAACATCAATGTTTGCTGGGCCGACGTATTCGCGAGCAAGCCCGCTCCCACATGTGATCTTCGCTGCTTTGAAGATTGCCTTCGCTTAACTGGCCAGGCCAGCTCCTACACAAACCCGTCCTGACAGGATCAGCCGCGTTCGCCGACCAGCCACTGCAGTTGCACTTCGTGCTGGCCGCGGTCATCGGTGACGAAAATCGTGCCTTCGCTGATCATCACATCCCACTTGATCACCCGGGGCATGTCCTTGGCCAGGGTTTCCAGGATTTCCTGGGGCACGGCGGCGATATGCACGTTTTTCAGGTTATTGGCCACCGGCACCACCTTGCCTTCCCACACCCGCAGGCTGCCGTAGGCCAGCAGGCTGGTACGTTCGGTACGGCGTGAACACCAGGTCAGGCGGTCGGCATCGGGCTGGCCGACTTCGATCCAGTGCAAAACCCGATCATCCAGGCTTTTTTCCCACAGGGCTGGTTCGTCTACATCTGACAGTCCGCGACCAAACGACAACTGCTCGTTGTACCAAAGGGCGTAGGCCAGCAAACGCACGGTCATGCGTTCTTCGGTTTCCGAGGGGTGACGGGCGATGGTTTGCTTGACGCTCTCGTACACCGAACGATCGAGGTCGGTCAGGTTGAGTTCAAACTTGTAGGTCGTGGACGGCTGGGCCATGAACGGACTTCTAGAGACAGGGAAAGGCGGCCAGTCTAACCGATGGCGGGGTCATTCAACGAATCCTGCGCTGCATCATCCTTATCCCTGCAGCACTCGCCTATGTTAAAAGGCAATACATACCTTCCTGCGTTAGTAAGGATCCTCATGTCGTTTACCGCCAAACCGCTCGCCGGCCTGAAAGTCATCGAACTGGGCACCCTGATCGCCGGCCCGTTCGCCTCGCGCATCTGCGCCGAGTTCGGAGCCCAAGTGATCAAGGTCGAATCCCCCGACGGCGGCGACCCGCTGCGCAAATGGCGCAAGCTGTATGAAGGCACGTCGCTGTGGTGGTTTGTCCAGGCGCGCAATAAACAGTCCCTGACCCTCAACCTCAAGCATCCCGAGGGGCTGGCGATCCTCAAGCAGTTGCTGGCAGACGCCGACATCCTGATCGAGAATTTCCGCCCCGGCGTCCTGGAAAAACTCGGCCTGAGCTGGGACACCCTGCACGCCCTCAACCCCAAGCTGGTAATGGTACGGCTCTCGGGCTTTGGCCAGACCGGGCCGATGAAGGATCAACCGGGCTTCGGCGCGGTCGGTGAATCCATGGGTGGCCTGCGCTACATCACCGGCTTCGAAGACCGCCCGCCGGTGCGCACCGGGATTTCCATCGGCGACTCCATCGCCGCGCTGTGGGCGGTGATTGGCGCGCTCATGGCCCTGCGCCATCGCGAGGTCAACGGCGGCCTCGGCCAAGTGGTGGATGTGGCGCTGTATGAAGCGATCTTCGCGATGATGGAAAGCATGATCCCCGAGTTCGATGTGTTCGGGTTTATCCGCGAGCGCACCGGCAACATCATGCCGGGCATTACCCCGTCATCAATCCATACCACCGCCGATGGCAAGCATGTGCAGATTGGCGCCAATGGCGATGCAATCTTCAAGCGCTTCATGCTGACCATTGGCCGTGAAGACCTGGCCAATGACCCACAACTGGCCAGCAATGATGGCCGCGATAGCCGGCGCGACGAGCTGTACGGCGTAATCGACCGCTGGGTCAACAGCTTGCCACTGGCCCAGGTGGTGGAGCAGCTGAACCAGGCCGAAGTGCCTGCCAGCCGGATCTACAGCGCCGAAGATATGCTGGGCGACCCGCAATACCTCGCCCGGGAAATGTTCCTCAAGGCCCAGTTGCCCGACGGCAAGGATTTCAAGATGCCCGGCATCGTGCCCAAGCTCTCGGACACCCCAGGCAGTTGCGAGTGGGTCGGGCCAGAGCTGGGCGAACACAATGCCGTGGTTCTGCAATCCCTGGGCTACGACAGCGACGCCGTGGCCCGTTTGCGTAAGGATGGCGCGATCTGATGCCCCGTGGAGCACTCTCAAGATAATGGCCGGCCGTTTTATCAGGGCGTTGCGGCGCCTATGGCTCATCGCCCCGCTGCTGGGGATGCTGCCGCTCTCGAGCCAGGCACAGGACACCCTGACCTGGCTGGTGCGTGACCTGCCGCCGATGACCATTTTCGAGGGCCCGCAAAAGGGCCAGGGCAGCGTCGATAAACTGCTGCCGCTGTTAATCGAGCGCCTGCCGCAGTATCGTCACCAGATCCTGCACGTCAATCGCGCCCGAGGCCTGCAAATGCTCAACACGCCCTCCTTCACCTGCGACCCATCGTTGGTATGGACCCCCGTGAGGGCCAGGAACATTGTGTTTTCCGCGCCGGCGTTCGCCGTGCTGAGCAATGGCATCGCGATTCGCCGCAACCAGCAGGGCGCCCTGGCAAGCTATGTGGTGGATGGCCAGTTCGATCTGGCGAGGTTTCTCGACCTGCAGCAGATGCGTCTTGGGATCGTCGCCGAGCGTAGCTACGGACCTGGGGTGGACGAACAGTTGAATCACGCCGATCCACTCAAGCTGGCCCCACATTACGGTAACGACGCACTGGGCAGTTTGCTGCAGATGCAGCGCCTGGGGCGGCTGGAAGCCGTGTTGGGCTACTGGACGGAAATCCGATACCAGGCAGCGCAACAGGGTATTGATCCGCAAGACCTGGTGTTCTATCCGATCAAGGGCACGGCGCGCTATCAGCGGATTCATATCGGTTGCTCGGACACCCCGATGGGGCGCGAGGCCATTACCCATATCAATCGCGAGTTGCAGAATATTCCCCAGGAGAAATTGCGCCAGTCCTACGCCAACGGGCTGGACCCGCTGATGCGCGAGCAATACCTCAAGGACAACCCGAGGTTTTTCAGCGAAACGCCGCTGCCCTGATAAATCCAGGGCAAAAAGAAACCCCGAGCAGTGGGGAGACAACTCGGGGTTAAACGTGGCCTACAAAGACCAGTACAACAAGCTACAAGCACCGGAGCACAATGCTTGATCCTGCTGTTACATGGTCTGACTGGCCTTCCTGTAGGAAGGTTCCGAAGATAAAAATTTCTTCACGCCTGGACGCTGATGCGCGTCTGGGCGGCGTTGCGCAAGGCCGCGATTACCGAAGGCTCCAGGCGCCCTTCGGCGATTTTCAGGTCGCGGAGCAGGCAGTCCACCACGTCCACCAAGGCGCGCTTGTCGGTCAATTGCGCACGATCCACTTCGCGTTCGACCACGATTGCGCCCGTGGGGCTTTTCACTGTCACCAGGCTCTCGCCGTGTACACCCGAGGTAGTCAGCGTGACCTGATAAGGGCTCAGCGCTTCACCGAGCAATAGGCTGATACTTTCCATCTCGATCACCACTCAATCATGAGAAAAATAAATAACCAGTGTAGGCGCGAGCTTGCTTGCGAAAAACCTGAGAGCGCCACGTTCGTTCAGGATGCCCTACATTATCGTTGACGTTTTTCGCGAGCAAGCTCGCGCCTACAGATAAGTGACCTACGCCAAAAGCACAAAGTTCGCCTTTGAGCTGAGCTTATCGAGCATGCATGGCAAATATGACAGAGAGAAAACAACCGCCGACAGGCTAGAATCTCCTGATTATTGCCGGAGTCCACCGTGAGAGACGCGTCTGAACAGCCCTTGCGTATTGTCATCGCCGACGATCATCCGATTTTCCTGATCGGTTTGCGGGCAGTGCTGGAGCGCGACGAGCAGGTGCGCATCGTCGGTGAGGCCACCTCGCCCCAGGCCCTGGCAGCCCTGCTGCAACGCTGCCCCTGCGATGTACTGGTCACCGATTTCATGATGCCCGCCGAGCCCCAGGCCGACGGCCTGCGCCTGATCGAACACCTGCGCCGGCATTACCCGGACCTGCCGATTGTGGTGGTGACCATGCTCAACAACGCCGGCCTGTTCCACTCGATCCTGGAACTGGGGGTCATGGGTCTGTTGAGCAAGGCCAGCCTGGCCGACGAGTTGCCCGAAGCCATCGACAAGGTGCGCCAGCAGCGGCCCTATGTGGCCCGCACCATTGAACAGGCGCTCGCCCTGGCCGGTGCAGTGGGGGCTGATCGCCTGCACTCACAGCACCAGTTGTCACCCCGGGAACTGGAGGTGATCCGCCTGCTGGCAGGTGGCAAGACGGTGGGCGAGATTGCCGCGCACCTCAATCGCAGCAAGCAGACCGTCAGCGCGCAGAAAGTCAGTGCCATGCGCAAGCTGGGGCTGATCAGCGATGCCGCGTTGTTCATCTATGTGCAGGAACACGGGTTGGCCTAGGTTTGTGCAGCGCCCGGCTTGCCGGCTCCTACAAGGCAATCGCCGTAGATTTCGCCAGCCAGTGTTGCAGCGCCTGGGCACTCATCGGATGAGCGATCAGGCAACCCTGCAGCCAGGCCGGCCCTAGCGCGCGCACCGCGTCACGGTCGGCGGGGGTTTCAATTCCGGTCACGACCACGCCAACCCCCAGGTGCTGGGCCATGCTCATGGCCCCGGCGACCACCGCACACTTGCGTTCGTCACCCGCCATCCCGCTGGCAAACGCCGGGGGAATCTTCAGCTCGGTGAACGGCAGCTCCAGCAACCGTTGCAGGCTGGTACCGCCGATGCCGAAATCGCCAATGGACAGCTTGCAACCGATCATCCGCAAGCGCAGCAAACCGGTGACATGGGCGCTGTCGGTCTTCAGGCGCGAGGTTTCCACCAGTTCCAGGGTGAGGTTGCGCGCCGGGACGGCAAAGCGCTGCAGCAGGCCTTGCAGCGTGAGCGCGAAGTGTTCCTGATCCAGCAACCGCCCGGGAATGTTGACTGACACCGGCAGTTCCAGGCCCGTGTCCCGGGTCACCTGGGCGCATAGGCGCAACACCTGGTCCAGCACGTACCAGGTAAAGGCCTGCTCCAGGCCCGCCAACTCCAGCAGCGGCAGAAACTCGCTGGGCATCAACTGGCCATGCTCCGGGTCTTGCCAGCGCGCCAACGCCTCCACGCCTTGCAGATCACCGGCCTGGCTGACGATGGGCTGGTAGCAGACACGGGCGTAACGCTCAATGGCGGCCTCGCCGACCTCAGCGCAAAGTTTCTCGGTCGCGAATTCACTCACTCCCAGCATCTGGTGCACACGGTCCCAGGACAGCGCTTGCGGGCTCGGCCGCAAGCGTTGCCGGCAGGCATCGAGCATCTGCCCGATGGAAGTGGCGGAAGCCGGCTTGGGCATGCACCCCAATACGTTCAACCCCGCCTGACGTGCCATGCTCGCCACGCCTTCCAGTACATCCGGTTCGGCGTCGCTCAACAGGACCAGGACCTGGGCCTGGCTGTGCTCAGCCATTTCGCGGATCAGCCCCAGTGAGTCGCCATGCTCCAGGTACAGATCGCAGATGGCGATATCCACCGGCCCCTTGCTCGCCAGCGACTGGCGGGCGACCTCGACGCTGTCGGCCGTAAGCACGTTGAACACGCCGTTGGCGTTGAGCATCTGGTGCAGGGCCATCAGCTGGAACGGGTGATCTTCGAGAATCAGGACTTTGAGTGAGCGCATGGAAAACTCTGGGGCTGCGTGCAGGATGGCCCACATTAGCCAAAACCCGGACGCGACCACATAGGACGCGTCCTATTCTTGCTCCAGATAAGGCTGAATCTCCTCTCGCAGTACCAGCAATGCCTGCGACAAGGCTTGCCAGCGCACCGGCAGCTCAGCGTCGCGGTGTTCCCGCGCACTGCTTTCAAGGGCGATGCAGGCCTTGGCCAACGGCAGCGCATCCACCAGGCAACAAATGCCCTTGAGGCGATGCAGACTGGCCCGCACCTGCACCAGGTCGTGCTCGGCCATGGCGTTGCCCAACAGGTGGTGCTCGTGCTCCAAATTGTTCGCCAACTCCTGCAACATGCTTTGCAGAATCGGCCCGTCGGCCTGGGTCATCTTACGCAGGGCCTGCAGGTCGAAGGCCGGTACCGCCGTGACCCGGGCCAGCACCTGGGCCCACTGCTCCAGGGTCACCGGCTTGACCAGCAGCACATCCATACCCGCCTGCTGGCCGCGCTGGCTCTCGTCCTCCTGGGCCGCAGCGGTGCAGCCAATCAACGCGCAGCGCGGGCGCTGCTCCTGGGTTTCGATCTGGCGAATGGCCTCGGCCAGGGCATAACCGGACATGCCCGGCATATGACAATCAGTCACCAGCACGTCGAACGCCTCGCTGCGCCAACGCTGCAATGCGGCCTCGGCACTATTGAGGGCCACCACCTGGTGCCCGAGGAATTGCAACTGCTGGACCAGCACCAAGCGGTTGGCCGGCAGGTCGTCGACAATCAGCACCGACAGCACCCGGCCCGCAGCCAGCACCGGCGCGGCGGCCACCGGCGCCGGCAGGTCGTCACTGCCGACCCGGTCCAGGCGCAGGTCGATACACACGGTGGTGCCTTCGCCCAGGGCGCTGTGCAGGGTGATTTGCCCGCCCATCAGGTCCACCAGTTGCTGGCAGATACTCAAACCCAAGCCGGTGCCGCCATGTTCGGCAGCCGTCAGCGGGCTGCCCTGGATAAACGGCCGGAACACTCGTGCCTGCTGTTCGACGCTGATGCCGGGGCCAGTATCTTCGACGCACAGGTGCAAGTATTCATGCCCCTCTCCATCCACCTGGCAGGCGACACGCATACGCACATCTCCACGTTGCGTGAACTTCAGCGCATTGCCCAAAAGGTTATGCATGACCTGGCGCAGCCGTAGCGGGTCGAACCAGTAAAAGCCTTGGGCCTGGGGATCGAACGCCAGGGTCAGGTGCAGGCCCTTTTTCTGCGCAGTGGCTTCAAACAGGCGCTGGATGCCTTCGAAGAAACCCTTCAGGTCAGTGGTCTGTGGCGCCAATTGCAGATGGCCGGCTTCGATCTTCGCCAGATCAAGGCTATCGCCCATCAGGGCAATCAATTCCCGTGCCGAGCGATGGGCCACCTGCAACGCCTCGGAAACAGGGGCGCCCGAGGCCAGGGCGCGCTCCTGCTCCAGCTCCAGCAGGCCGATAATCGCCGTCATCGGCGTACGAATCTCATGACTGAGGTTCGACACAAAGGCACTCTTGGCGTAGTTCGCTTCATCGGCAGCGCGACGCGCGTCCATCAGTTGGGTTTCCAGGACCTTGCGCTCGTTGATATCGACCCAGCCCCCGAGCAAACCCCGCAACTGGCCCTGGGCATCGTAAAACGGCACGGTCCATTGATAGACATGGGCGATACCGCCGTTGAACTCCAGTTGGCGGTCGATAAACAACGACTGCTGCGTCTCCAGTTGCTCCATGTGCCCCGCATGCAGGCGCAAGGCGGTGGCGGCCGGCAAAATTCCACTCTCCGGCAGGGTCAGGCCCTGGATCAGTTCAAGCCGGGTGGCCAACTGCTGTTCATAGCTTTTGTTGCAGGTGACCAAACGGCCAGCGAGGTCACGCACAAACACCGGGTTGGGCATGCCGTCGAGCAGGGCGCGCTTGAACGCCAGTTGGTCATTGAGCCGTCGCTCGGCCTCCACACGCTGGCGGATCTGACGCTTGAGCCGACTGTTCCAGACCAGGGATACCAGCACAAACAGCAGCGCCGTGGCGACCGTCCAATAGGCCCATGGCGGCACACGCTGCCAGGCGGGTACCGGGACCGCCACCGCGCCCATCCAGCGCAGGCGCAACGCGCTCAGTTCGGCTACCGGCAAAGCTTCCAGGGCCTTGTTCAAAATACTCAGCAGCTCGGGATGGTCCTTGCGCACTGACAGGTTGTCACTGGACCACTTGCCATCGACACTGCGACCGACCCGCAACTCATCGGTCGGATAACTCTGCACCTCGACTTCACTCTGGATGGTCGCTGCCGCGTCTCCCCGGGCTACCAGGGCGCGAGCCTCGGTGTAGTTGGCCACCGAGCGCAGGCGGATCTGCGGGTATTCACGCCGGATGTAGCCTTCGAGCACATGCCGCGCCGGCAGCGCCAACACCTCGCCCGAAAGCTGGCTGAGGCTGTTCAGCGGTGGCGTATCAAGACGCTCGACAAACACCCAGCCGGCACCGCCAAACCCGTGGCTGAAATCCAGAAACCTTCGGCGTTCGGTGTTTTCCACCAGGGTAGTGCTCATATCCGCACTGCCGTTTTCCAGGATTGCCAGGGTCTGCGCGGTGGAAAACACTTCCTCCATGACGAACTGCAAACCGGTCATGCGCGACAGGCGATTGAGCAGGTCGACATTCAGCCCGACCCAGCGCCCGTCCTTGTCTTTGAACACATAGGGCGAGTATTGCTGGGACGCCACCACCACATGGGGATGCTGCAGCACCCAGGCCTGCTCGGCGGCCGACAGGGGAATACGCTCACCGACGACGTCCACCCCCAGCCCGGTGGTCCAACGGGCCAGGATCTCACGGCGCACCGAGTCATCAATGCTCTGCAACGCCCGGTCCATCATCTTGCCCAGCAAGGGATCGGCCTGGCGCGTGGCGAAGGCAAAACCAATCGGCGCCAGGCGGCTTTGCTCCTTGATCTGCATGCTCAGGTAAGGACGCAGGGACTTGTAGGCGCGCACGATCACTTCATTGCCGATAAACGCATCCACATCACCCTGCTCCAGGGCTTCGAGGCCGCTATAGAGATTGGGCGCCAGCATGATGTGGCTTTGCGGGTAGGCGGCATGCACGTTCTTGACGTTGGCGTAGCCATCGAGCAACACCACCTTCTTGTCCTGGAGTGCGTCGTTTGGCGTGGCATCGGCACCGCGGGTCACCACCACCGAACGGTCGGGCATATAGTCCGCCGTAAAGGCCAGGCCGGGCACGTCACGTTCATAGCCGTTGGCGCTGGTGAGGATATCAATCGTCCCGGCGCGCAGGGCCTCCACGGCCTGGGCCCGCTCGGCGAAGCCCATCACCTGCATCGACACGCCGAGTCGCGCCCCCACCAGGCTCAAGTAGTCGGCACTGATGCCCTGGTAGCGATTGCGATCGCGGGTGATATCGATGGGTTGGTAGTCATCAATGGAAATCCCCACCCTCAGGGTTCGGTGTTGCGCCAGCCACTGGCGCTCGGCGGGTGCCAGGGGGATGGGCGCCAGGGTGATAAACGCCGGCACCAGATTGAACGGCAGGCTGACGGCGGCCAGGCTTGCAGGCAGGTGGCCGAGCAGCAGCGCGCTCAGTAGGCACAGGTGCCATCGGGTCGTGAACCGCACCGTGGGGGTTTCCTTTTTGGTTATTTTTTGTTCGGTGGACATATCCGTTGCAGGGGTAACGGGGCGCCCTGGATCAAAAACAGGGCGCGATACCCGCCAAGAAAAACGGCGCTTCCCCATCTCTGGACAAGCGCCGTTTGCCTTATTCGTGCAGCCTTTCAGAACTCAGAGCGGCTTACCACGATTGCCATGCTGGCTGACGAACGCCTGAATAGCCTTCAGGTCATTAGGCAATACCGTGCAACGCTCTTCCCGCTCAAACAGGTCAGCCAGGTGCGGCGGCAGTTCCAGAGCCTTGCCGACACCGGCCTTCTGCACCGCCTCAGGGAATTTCACCGGGTGGGCCGTGCCGAGGATCACCATCGGGATGTCCAGGCTGCGCCGGCATTCGCGCGCGGCCTTGACGCCAATGGCGGTGTGCGGGTCCAGCAGCTCGCCGGTCTGGGCATAGACTTCAGCGATGGTCTCGCAGGTCTGGGCATCGTCCACGGCCAGGGAGTCGAACAGCTTGCGGGTCTCGGTCCAGCGCTCCTGATCGACGCTGAAACCACCACCCTGCTTGAAGCTGTCCATCAGGCCGGCCAGGGCCGCGCCGTTACGACCGTGCATGTCGAACAGCAGGCGTTCGAAGTTCGACGAGACCATGATGTCCATCGACGGCGACAGGGTCGCGTGCAGGGTTTCCTTGACGTACTGGTTGCCGCTCATGAAGCGGTGCAGGATGTCGTTGCGGTTGGTGGCGACGATCAACTGGTTGATCGGCAGGCCCATGTTGCGTGCCAGGTAACCGGCGAAGATATCGCCAAAGTTGCCGGTCGGCACCGAGAACGACACCGAACGTGCCGGCCCGCCCAGCTGCAGCGAGGCGTGGAAGTAGTAGACGATCTGGGCCATGATCCGCGCCCAGTTGATCGAGTTCACCGCAACCAGACGCGTGCCTTTGAGGAAGCTCTGGTCAGCAAAGCTGGCCTTGACCATTTCCTGGCAGTCGTCGAAGTTGCCTTCGACCGCGATATTGTGGATGTTCTCGCCGAAGATGGTGGTCATCTGCCGGCGCTGCACATCCGATACGCGGTTGTGCGGGTGCAGGATGAAGATGTCGACGTTTTCGCAGTGCTTGCAGCCTTCGATGGCCGCCGAGCCGGTGTCACCGGAGGTGGCACCGATGATCACCACGCGCTCGCCGCGTTTCTCCAGCACGTAATCCAGCAGGCGACCGAGCAGTTGCAGGGCGAAATCCTTGAACGCCAGGGTCGGGCCGTGGAACAGCTCCAGCACCCATTCGTTGCCGTTCAACTGACGCAGCGGGGCGATGGCGTTGTGCGAGAACACGCCGTAGGTTTCTTCGAGGATCTTCTTGAAATCGGCATCGGGGATGCTGCCGGTAACGAACGGGCGCATGACCCGGAACGCCAGCTCGTGGTACGGCAGGCCAGCCCAGGAGGCGATTTCTTCCTGGGTGAAGCGTGGCAGGTTTTCCGGCACGTACAGGCCGCCGTCAGTGGCGAGGCCTGCGAGCAGGACGTCTTCGAAATTCAGGGCCGGTGCCTGGCCGCGGGTGCTGATGTAACGCATGACTGGCTCCTCTACAACATTCTTGAACAGAGGCCGCCGAACCTGCGGGGCCTCTGCAACCTATCGTTAGTTCAGGTGTTCGACGCGGATCCGCACCACCGGCCCGACCACGCCCTGCAGGGCTTCCAGCGCGGCAATGGCATCGTTCATATGCTGTTCCA
Organism: Pseudomonas sp. WS 5411; assembly: GCF_012985595.1. Lineage (NCBI taxonomy): Bacteria > Pseudomonadati > Pseudomonadota > Gammaproteobacteria > Pseudomonadales > Pseudomonadaceae > Pseudomonas > Pseudomonas sp. WS 5411. The sequence continues at coordinate 101,969 of NZ_JAARMC010000013.1, read as the reverse complement.
GCACACGGTGGGTCAGCAGGATCATGGGCACCAGGCCGTCGTGTTCTTCGACTTCCTTCTGCATGATCGACTCAATGTTGATGCCGCGCTCCGAGAGGATGCTGGCCACCTGGGCCAACACGCCCGGGTGATCCTTGGCCTGGATCCGCAGGTAGTAGGAGCTTTCGCAGGCTTCGATCGGCAGGATCGGGTGGGCCGACAGCGAATCCGGCTGGAAGGCCAGGTGCGGCACGCGGTTTTCCGGGTCGCTGGTCATGGCACGGACCACGTCCACCAGGTCGGCGATCACCGACGAAGCCGTCGGCTCCATGCCGGCACCGGCGCCGTAGAACAGAGTCGAACCGGCCGCATCACCATTGACCATCACCGCGTTCATCACGCCATTGACGTTGGCGATCAGGCGGTCGGCCGGAATCAGGGTCGGGTGTACGCGCAGTTCGATACCGGCAGCGGTGCTGCGCGCCACGCCCAGGTGCTTGATGCGGTAGCCCAGGGCTTCGGCGTAGTTCACGTCGGCGGTGGTCAGCTTGGTGATGCCTTCGGTGTAGGCCTTGTCGAACTGCAGCGGGATACCAAAAGCGATAGACGCCAGGATGGTCAGCTTGTGCGCCGCGTCGATACCTTCTACGTCAAACGTCGGGTCGGCTTCGGCATAACCCAGGGCCTGGGCTTCGGCCAGTACGTCTTCGAAGGTACGGCCCTTCTCGCGCATTTCGGTAAGGATGAAGTTACCGGTGCCGTTGATGATGCCCGCAACCCAGTTGATACGGTTGGCCGACAGGCCTTCGCGGATCGCCTTGATCACCGGGATACCGCCAGCGACTGCGGCTTCGAACGCCACGATCACGCCCTTCTCGCGGGCCTTGGCGAAAATTTCGTTGCCGTGCACGGCAATCAGCGCCTTGTTGGCGGTAACCACGTGCTTGCCGTTTTCGATGGCCTTGAGCACCAACTCACGGGCGACGGTGTAGCCGCCGACCAACTCGATGACGATGTCGATTTCAGGGTTCGTGGCCACATCGAAGACATCGTTGGTAATCGCAATACCGGTCGTTTGGTACTGAGGCTTTGGCGTACGCATGGCAATTTGTGCCACTTCAATCCCGCGCCCTGCACGGCGGGAAATCTCCTCAGCGTTACGCTGAAGTACGTTCAAGGTGCCGCCACCGACGGTCCCTAACCCACAGATGCCTACTTTGACCGGTTTCACTGAAGAACTCCCCATGAAACGGCCGACTCAAGGTCGGCCGTGAAAAACAGCCGCACAACTGCGGCTCTCTGTTAATGACCCGTCGACGTGTCGGCGGGCCTGATCGTCAAAGGCTCGACAATACTGTTTATTTGGCACCCAGTGCCAGTTTGGCGACTTGTGGCGCAGGCTGGTAGCCCGGAATGACCTGGCCGTCGGCCAAGACGATGGCCGGCGTACCGTTCACCCCGATGGACTGACCCAGAGCGTACTGCTTGGAAACCGGATTGGCACACTTGGCGGACTTGATTTCTTTGCCATCGACCATCTTGTCCATGGCTGCTTTCTTGTCGGTTGCGCACCATACCGCTTGCAGTTGCTCGTCGCCCGGCGAACCGAGGCCCTGGCGCGGGAACGCTACGTAACGCACTTCGACACCCATCTTGTTCAGCGCAGGTATCTCGGCGTGCAGCTTGTGGCAGTACGGGCAAGTGGTGTCGGTGAACACAGTGATGTGGGTCTTGGTTTCGCCAATCGCGGGGTAGACCACGGTCTCGGCCACCGGGATACCGTTGATCAGCTTGGAGATCCCAACGCGCTCAGCCTTCTCGGTGAGGTTGACCGGCTTGCCGTCTTTCAACTGGAACAGGTAGCCCTGGACGATGTACTGACCGTCGGCGCTGGCATACAGCACGCGGCTGCCCTTGAGCTTGACTTCATACAGGCCGGCCATCGGGCTGGCGCTGATGCTTTCGACCGGGGTTTCGAGCTGGAGGCTTTCCAGACTCTTACGGATTGTCTTCTCGGCGGCGTCATCGGCGACGGCAAAGGTTGAAACCAACGCAATGGCTGCGGCGGCAAAAATCTGGGTCAAGCGCATGGGAACTCCTGAAGGCAGATGCAGGGACGAAGGCCAGGACGCCGATCTGGAAACACGGCTCGGGACCGTCCCCTTTGCAAACCGGCAAAGCCTACCACAATTGGGCGCCAGGGCAGACGCTGGCGGCCAAATTGGGGCCTGTCAGCCCCTTGGGTGATGTTTGGCATGCAGGTCCTGCAACCTTGCCCGCGCCACATGGGTATAAATCTGCGTGGTCGACAGGTCGCTATGGCCCAGCAACATCTGCACCACGCGCAAATCCGCGCCATGGTTGAGCAGATGGGTGGCAAATGCATGGCGCAGGGTGTGGGGGGACAGCGACTTGCCGATCCCGGCGACCTTGGCCTGGTGCTTGATGCGATGCCAGAAGGTCTGGCGGGTCATCTGCTCGCCGCGCAGGCTGGGGAACAGCACGTCACTGGGGCGCCCGCCGAGCAGCTCGCTGCGGGCATCGCGCATATAGCGCTCGACCCACACGATTGCCTCTTCGCCCATGGGCACCAGGCGCTCCTTGCTGCCCTTGCCCATCACCCGCAACACACCCTGGCGCAGGTTGACCTGCTCCAGGGTCAGGCTGATCAGCTCGGTGACGCGCAGGCCGCAGGCATACAAGACTTCCAGCATCGCGCGGTCGCGCTGGCCGATGGCTTCGCTCAGGTCGGGCGCGGCCAGCAGGGCTTCGACGTCGGCTTCTGACAGGGACTTGGGCAACGGCCTGCCGAGTTGCGGCATATCGACTTGCAGGGTCGGGTCGACAGCAATCAGCTTTTCCCGCAGCAAATAGCGATAAAACCCACGCACTCCCGAGAGGAATCGCGCAGTGGAGCGCGGCTTGTAGTTCTGCTCAAGGCGCCAGGCCAGGTGATCGAGGATCAACTCACGCCCGGCGTGGCTCAGCTCGAGGTTTCTCTCCAGCAACCAGCCATTGAACAGGGCCAGGTCGCTGCGGTAGGACTGGCGCGTGTTGTCCGACAGGCCTTTTTCCAGCCAGAGGGCGTCGAGGAAGCGGTCGATCAGGGGGTGGTCAATGGCGGGCATGGGGGCTCAGGCTGAGTACTTTAGTGTCTGGTAGATCCTATCGCAGGCAAGCCCGCGCCCCCAGGAAAATGCATGGCTAATGTGGGAGATGGTTGACCTGCGATAGCGGCGACGCGGTCTCGGATCAGTCTACAAACCCAGGCAGCACTGGCACCGGGCGCTTATCGTCATCAATTGCGACAAAGCTGAACACACCCTGGATCGCCTTCTCGCGGCCATCGGCACTCATGCTCTCGACAAACACCTCCACTTCCACCTTGAGGCTGGTGTTACCGACTTTGATCACGCGGCCAATCAGCTCGACGATGGAACCGGCCGGGATCGCGTGATTGAAGTCGATACGGTCGGTAGACACCGTCACCAGCGGCAAACGGCAAAAGCGCGTGGCGGTGATGAACGACACTTCATCCATCCAGGCCAATGCAGTACCGCCAAACAGCGTGTTGTGGTGGTTGGTGGTCGGCGGGAATACGGCTTTGGTTACATGGGTCACGGACAGGTCGGTGCGGCGCTGGATTTCTTCGAGGCGGGTGGTCATGAACGGGTTCCGGGCAAGGGGCAAATTTCAGGCACAAAAAAGCAGCCCGTAGGCTGCTTTTTTCTGCATCGGGAAGCTGGACTTAAGCCAGTTTTTCCTTGATGCGAGCTGCTTTACCGGACAGGTCACGCAGGTAGTACAGCTTGGCTTTACGTACGTCACCGCGACGCTTAACGGCCATGCTGTCGATTTGCGGGCTGTAGGTCTGGAAAGTACGCTCTACGCCAACACCGTTGGAGATTTTACGAACAGTGAAAGCACTGTTCACACCACGGTTACGCTTGGCGATTACGACGCCTTCGAACGCTTGCAGACGCGAACGGTCGCCTTCCTTCACTTTCACCTGAACGACAATAGTGTCGCCCGGGGCAAAGGTAGGGATCTCTTTGGTCATCTGCTCTGCTTCGAGTGCAAGGATGATTTTGTTAGTCATGCTGTGCTCCTAAGGTAGATCGTCGGATCTACCATCGATACGTTGTTAACTATCGTCCCGCGCGAGGATGTATTCCTCGAGCAGCTTCTTCTCTTCTCCAGAAAGCGAGCGGCTTTCCAGAAGATCGGCGCGTCGTTCATAGGTCCGACCAAGGGACTGCTGTAAACGCCAACGCCGGATGTGTGCGTGATTGCCACTTAGCAACACGTCGGGAACACGCTGATCCGCATACACCTCCGGTCGGGTGTAGTGCGGGCAATCCAGCAAACCATCCGTGAAGGAATCTTCCTCCGCGGAGTCCGCATGCCCTAAAGCTCCAGGCAGCAGTCGTGTAACCGCATCTATCAGGACCATCGCCGGCAGCTCACCGCCAGACAGGACATAGTCCCCAATCGACCACTCTTCATCGACATGAGCTTCAATAAAACGCTCGTCAATGCCTTCATAGCGACCGGCAATCAGGATCAGTGCTTCCTCATTCGCCAGTTCGCGTACCGCCGCCTGTTTCAGCTGACGGCCTTGAGGGGACAGGTAAATTACCTTCGCCTTCTCCCCTGCTGCTGCCTTGGCCTGAACCAGGGCGTCTTCCAGGGGCTTGATCTTCATCACCATGCCCGGGCCACCGCCAAATGGGCGATCGTCCACAGTGTGATGTCGATCCGTCGTGTAGTCTCGCGGGTTCCAACAAGTGAGCTGCAAGAGCCCTTGTTTCACCGCCCGACTGGTGATGCCGTACTCGCTGATGGCAGAAAACATCTCGGGAAACAAACTGATCACTTCAATGCGCAAATTAGCCACGCTTAGAAGTCCGCGTCCCATTCCACCTTCATCTCGCCCGCTGCCAGGTCGACGGCCAACACGCATTGCTCGGTATAGGGCAACAGGCGTTCGCGATCATCCAGGCTGCCAGCGCAAGGCTTGACCACCATTACATCATTGGCGCCGGTTTCCAGAAGATGGTCGATTTTCCCGAGCAATTGCCCGAGTTGATCAATAACCTTCAGACCTTCCAGCTGGTACCAGTAGTACTCGCCGTCGGTCAATTCAGGGAACAGGTTGCGCGGCACGCAGATCTCATAACCGGCCAGAAGACGCGCTTCTTCACGATCATCGAGACCCTTGAGCTTTGCGACCAGGAACTTATCGTTCCCACGTCCACTGACCAGCTCGACCTGTTTCACACTACCTTCGCGCTTGAGCGTCCAGGTCTTGTACTGCAACAGGTTTTCAGTCGGATCAGTAAAGGAATACACCTTCACTTCGCCGCGAACGCCATGAACAGAGTAAATCTTGCCGATAACGATCAAATCATCAGCAACAGCTGGCGTCGCGTTCATATTGCTCAGGCTGCGGCCTTAGCCGAGTCCTTCAACAACTTGGCAACACGCTCGGAAGGCTGTGCACCAACGCTCAGCCAGTAGGCTACGCGCTCTTGGTTCACGGACAGACGAACTTCTTGACCACGAGCAACAGGGTTGAAGAAACCAACCTGTTCCTTGTGCGAACCGTCGCGCGGGTTGCGGCTGTCGGTTACGGTCAAGTGGTAAAACGGGCGCTTTTTGGAGCCGCCAAGGGCAAGACGGATTGTTAGCATGTGAACATCGTTCCTGTAGTCGGTGCTGCAAATCTAAATGCACAGCGGGCATGGGTGCCCGAAAGGCCGCATATTCTAAGGAATATCCGGACTTTTGCAAATGTCTTTTTCCGGCGCCTGACCGCGGGCCATTCAGATCTGCTATAGAGCCGTCGGTTAAAACGGCGAGTCAGCTCCCGCCAACGGCGGGTTTGCTGGAGATCCCACATCCTTGTGGGTCTGCGCAAGAGCAAGCCCTTGCGCGAATTCTTTACATCTTCGGCATGCCACGGCCGGGCATCATACCGCCCATGCCGCGCATCATTTTGGCCATGCCGCCTTTGGCGGAGAACTTCTTCATCATCTTTTGCATCTGCTTGTGCTGCTTGATCAAGCGACCGATGTCCTGCACCTGGGTGCCGGAACCCATGGCGATCCGACGTTTGCGCGAACCGCTGATCAGCTCAGGGTCGCGGCGCTCGGCCGGGGTCATGGAGTTGATGATGGCTTCCATCTGCTTGAACTGCTTCTCTGCCGCACCCTGGGCATTGCCCATTTGCGCCAGGTTCACACCGCCGATGTTCGGCAGCTTGTCCATCAGGCCGCCGAGGCCGCCCATGTTCTTCATCTGTTGCAGCTGATCGCGGAAGTCTTCGAGGTCGAAGCCCTTGCCCTTTTTCAGCTTCTTGGCCAGCTTGTCGGCCTTGTCCTTGTCGAGGGTCTGCTCGGCCTGCTCGATCAGGCTGAGCACGTCGCCCATGCCGAGGATCCGCGAGGCGATCCGCTCAGGGTGGAACGGCTCGAGCGCTTCGGTCTTCTCGCCCATACCGATGAACTTGATCGGCTTGCCGGTGATTGCGCGCACCGACAGTGCGGCACCGCCACGGGCATCACCGTCGACCTTGGTCAGGATCACGCCGGTCAGCGGCAGGGCATCACCAAAGGCCTTGGCGGTATTCGCCGCGTCCTGGCCGGTCATGGCATCGACCACGAACAGGGTTTCTACCGGGTTGATCGCGGCATGCAGCGCCTTGATCTCGCCCATCATCTCTTCGTCGATGTGCAGGCGACCGGCGGTATCGACGATCACCACGTCGATGAACTTGAGCTTGGCTTCTTTAATGGCAGCGTTGGCGATGTCGACCGGCTTCTGGCTCAGATCGGACGGGAAAAAGGTCACGCCGATTTCACCGGCGAGCATTTCCAGCTGCTTGATCGCGGCCGGACGGTACACGTCCGCCGACACCACCATCACGGATTTTTTCTTGCGCTCTTTAAGGAAGCGCGCCAGCTTGGCAGCGGTGGTGGTCTTGCCCGCCCCCTGCAAACCGGCCATCAACACCACGGCCGGCGGCACGGCGCTGAGGTTCAGGTCTTCGTTGGCCGCACCCATCAGGCTTTCGAGCTCGGCCTGGACGACCTTCACAAAGGCCTGGCCCGGCGTCAGGCTGCGGGACACTTCAGTGCCGACCGCACGCTCCTTGACCGAGTTGACGAAATCCTTGACCACAGGCAAGGCAACGTCGGCTTCGAGCAACGCCATGCGCACTTCGCGCAGGGTGTCTTTAATATTGTCCTCGGTCAGCTTGGCCTTGCCGGTGACATGGCGCAGCGTCTGCGAGAGACGGTCAGTCAAGTTTTCAAACATGCGCGATCCTTTCAGGCCCTATTCATCGAAGTGCATCGGTAGACCGAGGTAATGGCGGCCCAGGCTGCGTAAATCGCTATTAAAAACAGCGCTTGGCGAGCCTGCGGCGTGGGCAGGTCGCGGATTATAGCGAAGACTGCCGTCATGCACACCCGCTGTCTGGCCCGCTGGTCTTTCGTGGAACGCAGGTGTGTGCCAAACTCATCGGCTTTCGGGCTTGCCTAACAGGATTTATGCTCCCTTTGTCACCCAGTTTGCTACCCAGTCTCGCCGCCGCACTCTTGTATGCCGCTGCGACCCTCTACCAGGGCACCCGTCTGGCCCAACGCGCCAGGGCGGACAAACGCCTGCTGGCCGGCCTCGGCGTGTTCGCCTTGCTGGCCCACGCTGCCAGCCTGTTCACCCACCTGATGACACCAGTGGGCCTGGGCCTGGATTTTTTCAGCGCCGCCAGCCTGATTGCCGCTGCGGTCATTGCCTTGACGCTGCTGGCCTGCGCGCGGATCCCGGTGGAGAACCTGCTGTTGCTGCTCTTCCCCCTGGGGATGCTGACAGTGCTGCTGGCGCAATTCGCCCCCACCGGCACGGTGCAGGTGATCGACGAGGAGCCGGGCATCCTCGCGCATATCCTGCTGTCGATCCTGGCCTACGGTATGTTCACCATCGCCGTGTTCCAGGCGTTGCTGCTGCTCTTGCAGGACCACCAGCTCAAGCACAAGCACCCTTCCGGGCTGATCAAGAACTTCCCGCCGCTGCAGACCATGGAAAGCCTGCTGTTCGGTTTCCTCTGGGCCGGCTGGACGCTGCTGTCGCTGTCGCTGATTTCCGGCTGGCTGTTCGTCGAGAACCTGTTCGCCCAGCACCTGGTGCACAAAACCCTGCTGGCGTGCCTGGCCTGGGTGGTGTTCAGCGTGCTGCTGTGGGGCCGCAATCGCCTGGGCTGGCGCGGGCACAAGGCGATCCGCTGGACCCTGGCCGGTTTCTGCCTGCTGATGCTGGCGTATTTCGGCAGCAAGCTGGTTCGCGAATTCATCCTGCATATCTGACGGGCGGCAATCATGCACAACTTGCCCCTTGAGCCGATGCTCGCGGTAGTCGCGCTGCTGGTCTTGTGGTCGGCGCTGTTTACCGCCATCGAGGCGGCCCAGCTCCATTTGCTGGCCCTGCGCCCCGGTACGCGCCAGGGCGACAAGGCCGCCGCCCGCCTCAACTTCCCGCGCAACAGCCTGATCCTGTGCAACACCCTGTGCCGCGCGGTGGTGGTGATTCTGTGCACCCTGCTGGCGATCTATGCCTGGGCCGAAAACGGTCCCTGGCTGGGTTGGCTGGTCTCCAGCGGGCTGTTGCTGGTGCTGGCCGACTACCTGCCGCGCACCCTCGCCACCCGCTATCCGCACGCGGTGCTGGGGTTTGGCAATACGCTGCTGGGTGTGCCGCTGAAAATCCTCTATCCCCTGGCCTGGCTGCTCAATGGCCTCAGCCTGCTGTTGCTGCGCCCTTTCGAACGCAAGTCGGGGATCGTCAAGAAAAGCGACGAGCCACAGAGCGACCCGTCCGACGAGCAAGCCTCTGACGCGAACGACGACCCTCGGCCGGGCATGCCGGGCATCCACGCCCTGGACAACATTACCGTCAATGACATCCTGGTGCCGCGCAGCGAAGTCGATGGCATCAACCTCGACGACCCTATCGAGGAGATCATCGAACAACTGCGCAGCTCCAAGCGCACGCGGCTGCCGGTGTTCCACAGCGATATCAACCAGGTCGAGGCGGTGCTCAACACCCGGCAGATCCAGCACCTGCTGCCCGATGCCAGCCTGACCAAGGAAGCCCTGCTCGCAGCCTGCCACGAGCCGTACTTCGTCCCGGAAAGCACGCCGCTGCAGCTGCAATTGCTCAACTTCCACAAGCAGCAACGCCGCCTGGGCATGGTGGTGGACGAATACGGCGAAGTGCTGGGCATCGTCACCCTGGAAGACATTCTGGAAGAGATCGTCGGCGAATTCGAAAGCGAGCAGAGCCTGGATAACCCGCTGATCCAGCCCCAGCCTGACGGCCGCTATGTGATCGACGGTGCCGTGTCGATCCGCGAGCTGAACAAGTGCATGGGCTGGCACCTGCCTAGCGACGGTCCCAAGACCCTCAACGGCCTGGTGACCGAAGCGCTGGAGACCATTCCCGATTGCTCGGTGTGCGTGAAGATCGGCCGTTATCGCCTGGAAATCCTCGAAACTGAAGACAATCGGGTGAGCAAGGTGTTGATCTGGCATATCGGCTCAGCGCCGATTGCCACCTGACTCACGGTGGACAAGCCCGTGTGGGAGCGGGCTTGCCCGCGATAGCCTCACCTCAGTGTCACTGATACACCGAGGCGCCCGCTTCTCCCACATTTGATCTTTTCAGCCGCTAAGACCGCGCTCCAGCCCTTGTTTGCAGCGCAACCCCCTTCCTATAATCAATCGCGCTTACCCAAGCCCCGCCCGACCGCGTGCTATCCGCACTGAGCGTGTCCAGGCACCGCAACCCCGTGTCTGACCGGTACCCGCTCCCATCCCGAGCCAACGCCGCGCACTGCCCTGATCCATGGGTGCAAGACCAATAATAATCCGCGCCAAGCGCGCAATGACCATCAGGGATACCTCAATGAGCACCACCTATAACGAGGCCGCTCCCGCCGCCCCGACCAACTCGACCAGCCGGGTCGCCACCGCGAGCATCATCGGCACCGCCATCGAGTTCTACGACTTCTATATCTACGCCACGGCCGCCGCGCTGGTGATCGGCCCGGTGTTCTTCCCGCAGAGTTCCGGCACCGCGCAGATGCTGGCGGCGTTCCTGACCTTCGGTATCGCCTTTATCGCGCGGCCACTGGGTTCGGCGCTGTTCGGCCACTTCGGTGACCGCATCGGGCGCAAGTCGACGCTGGTGGCCTCCTTGCTGCTGATGGGCGTGTGCACCACCCTGATCGGCCTGTTGCCGGGTTACGACACCATTGGTGCCTGGGCCCCGATCCTGTTGTGCGTGCTGCGTTTCGGCCAGGGCCTGGGGCTGGGCGGGGAATGGGGCGGCGCCGCGCTGCTGGCCACCGAAAACGCGCCCAAGGGCAAGCGTGCCTGGTTCGGCATGTTCCCGCAGCTGGGGCCTTCCATTGGCTTTTTGGCGGCCAATGGGCTGTTCCTGATCCTGGCGATGAACCTGGACGATGAACAATTCCGTAGCTGGGGCTGGCGCATTCCGTTCCTGCTCAGCGCCGCGCTGGTGATGGTGGGCCTGTATGCGCGCCTCAAACTGCATGAAACCCCGGTGTTCGCCAACGCCGTGGCCAAGGAAAAACCAGTAAAAGTGCCGCTGGTGGAGCTGTTCAGCCAGCATTGGTTGCAGGTGCTGCTGGGCGCGGCCGCGATGGTGGTGTGCTATGCGCTGTTCTATATCACTACGGCGTTTTCCCTGAGCTATGGCGTGAGCACCCTGGGCTACAGCCGCGAAACCTTCCTCGCCCTGCTGTGCTTTGCCGTGTTGTTCATGGGCGCGGCCACACCGCTGGCAGCCCTGGCCAGTGACCGCTATGGGCGCAAGCCGGTGTTGATCGTCGGTGCGGTGCTGGCGATTCTGTCGGGTTTCACCATGGAACCATTGCTGACCCACGGCTCGACCTGGGCCGTGGCGCTGTTCCTGTGCCTGGAACTGTTCCTGATGGGCGTGACCTTTGCGCCGATGGGGGCTTTGTTACCGGAACTGTTTCCGACACGCGTGCGTTATACCGGGGCGTCGGCGGCGTATAACCTGGGCGGGATTGTCGGGGCTTCGGCCGCACCGTTTTTCGCGACCAAACTGGTGGCGATGGGTGGGCTGAGTTATGTCGGCGGGTATGTGTCGGCGGCAGCGTTGCTCAGCTTGATTGCGGTGCTGTGCCTGAAAGAGACGCGGGATAACGATTTGAACAAGGTCGCCTGATAGAGCGCTATCGCGGGTAACCCCGCCCCCACACTGGAACGCCTTCCACATGTGGGAGCGGGCTTGCCCGCGATGCTTTTACAGCTCTACAACCACCGCTTGAGAGGCACGGGTCGCCTTGGCCCGGGCAGCCTCGATCGACTCATCCCGCGCCAACGCCACGCCCATGCGACGCTGGCCATTCACTTCCGGTTTGCCGAACAGACGCAGTGCGGTATCCGGCTCGCTCAGGGCCGCGCCGAGGTTGGCGAACGCCGTCTGGGTCGATTGCCCTTCCACCAGAATCACCGCCGAAGCCGAAGGCCCGAACTGGCGGATCAATGGGATCGGCAGGCCAAGAATCGCCCGCGCGTGCAGGGCAAACTGCGACAAGTCCTGGGAAATCAGGGTCACCAGCCCGGTGTCGTGAGGGCGCGGCGAGACTTCGCTGAACCACACCTGGTCGCCCTTGATAAACAGCTCGACCCCAAACAGACCACGACCACCCAGGGCCTCGGTCACGGCTTTGGCGACGCGCTCGGATTCGGCCAGGGCCGCCGGGCTCATGGCCTGGGGCTGCCAGGACTCCTGGTAGTCGCCCTTCTCCTGACGATGACCCACAGGCGCGCAGAAGGTGGTGCCACCGACGTGACGCACGGTCAGCAGGGTGATTTCGTAGTCGAAGTCGATAAACCCTTCGATGATCACCCGACCTTTACCTGCACGCCCGCCTTCCTGGGCGTAGTCCCAGGCTTTCTGCACGTCATCGGCGCTACGCAACAGGCTCTGGCCCTTGCCCGACGAACTCATCACCGGCTTGACCACGCAGGGGAAGCCGAGGTCTTCGACGGCCTTGCGGTAGTCTTCCACGGTGTCGGCAAAATGGTACGGCGAGGTCGGCAGATCCAGCTCTTCAGCGGCCAGGCGGCGGATGCCTTCACGGTTCATGGTCAACAGCGCCGCACGGGCGGTGGGGATCACGGTAAAACCTTCAGCCTCCAGTTCCACCAGGGTGCCGGTGGCAATGGCTTCGATTTCCGGGACGATGAAGTGCGGCTTTTCCGCCTCGATCACCGCACGCAGGGCTGCGCCGTCGAGCATGTTGATCACGTGGCTGCGATGCGCCACCTGCATGGCCGGCGCGTTGGCGTAGCGATCCACGGCAATCACTTCAACGCCCAGGCGCTGCAGCTCAATTACCACTTCCTTGCCCAGCTCACCGCAGCCACACATCAATACGCGGGTCGCGGTTGGCGACAATGGAGTTCCGATTCGGGTCATCTCAGGTCCTCAGGGGAGCGGATCAGGGGGAGAAAGGCCGGCATTTTACATGAACGGCGGGCATTGGCCTCAGTTGGCGACACGCTGGCGCCGCAAACGCCAGGCCATGGCCAGCCACACCACGGTGACCCCGGCAAATTTCGAGGCCAGGGCGGTACCGACCACCGCCGGCGTCAACGCGCCGATCAGGCCAAAAAAGATAAAGGTATCGAGGGGAATGCTCAGCGCCGAGCTGATCCACAGCCGGTCATGCAACGGGCGCTTGGTGATGCTGAAGACCAGCCAGTCGATGCACTCGGAGACCGCGAACGCCGTGGCGCTGGCCAGGGCGATGGACGGATCGGAGGTAATGTAGGAGAGCACCAGCGCCGCGAGCATGGCGATAATCGCCCCGTGGCCGAAGCGCGTTTGCACCATGTCCCGCAGGATAAACACCAGGCCACCCCAGGCGGACCAGATGACATCCAGGTGCGGGGCGGTGGAAAAGGCGAAGTTGATCAGCACGACGCTGCTGATATAGGCGATCAGGAAGAGCATGGGGCGAGGGACCTGTGGGTAATGCGCACAGGGTACACAATTAAAGGGATGTCGTCTGGAGGGGCCTCATCGCAGACAAGCCAGCCCCCACATTGGAATGCATTTCAACAATGAGGGAGCTGGCTTGCCTGCGATAGCGCCCTGTCAGGCGCCAGATTTCCCAGGAATCATCCACAACACCCCACTGGCCTTAGCCCGCTCATGACATAACCCCAGCACCACCCGGCGCTCGGCGTTGTCCATGCGGCTCCAACGGGTGATTTCGTCGACATTGCGCTGGCAACCGGTGCAGATATCGTCGTCATCCAGCGCACAAATGCTCACGCAGGGCGAGGCGACGGAGCGTTCAACCGGGTTCATTCCGGCTGCTCGACCAGGTCACGGGCGTAGCGCTGAGAGTTATGCACATAGTGCGCAGCACTGGCCTCCAGCATGTTCTTCTGTTGCTCGGTCAACTCCCGCACCACCTTGCCGGGCGAGCCCATTACCAGCGAGCCATCAGGGATTTCCTTGCCTTCGCCGATCAACGAATTGGCGCCGATGATGCAGTGCCGGCCAATCTTGGCGCCGTTGAGGATCACCGCATTGATGCCAATCAGGCTGTAGTCGCCGACGGTACAGCCATGCAGCATGGCGTTATGCCCCACCGTCACACCGGTGCCCAGGGTCAGCGGGTAGCCCATGTCGGTGTGCATCACGCTGCCGTCCTGCACGTTGCTGTTCTTGCCGATCAGGATCAGTTCGTTGTCGCCACGCAACACCGCGTTGAACCAGACGTTAGCGCCCTCCTCCAGCTTGACCTTGCCCACCAGCGTGGCATTGGGGGCTACCCAGCTATCTGGATGTGTCTCGACGCGGGCATCGCCCAGGCGGTATTTCATGGTCTTCCCTCACGGCTTGCCATTCAAACGATGGCTTAAGTATTGATAAAGCTTTTCGGCGGACGGTGCAGGCTGATGTCGGCATCGTCATAGAGCAGGTTGATCAACTCGACGATCATGATCGCCGTCAGGCCCCAGATCTTGTATTCACCAAAGCGATAGCTGGGCACGTACCAACTGCGGCCCTGGTAGTCGATACGGTGGGTGTGCTCACGCGGGTCCTGGCGGAAAAACTCCAGGGGCACGCTGAATACGGCGGCAATCTCGGCATCGTTGGCCAGGTATTCGACATAGTCGGGGATCACGCCCACATACGGGGTCACGCGGATGCCGTGCAGGGAGATCAGCGGGCTCAAGGGCCCGATCACTTCCACCAGGCCCGGTGGCAGGCCGATTTCCTCTTCGGCCTCGCGCAGCGCGGTGAACACCAGGTCCGGGTCTTCGGGGTCACGGCGCCCACCCGGAAACGCCACTTCGCCGCCATGGGTCGACAAGCCGCTGGCACGCAGGGTCAGGATCAGCTCGGGTTCGTCGCTGCGGGTAATCGGCACCAGCACGGCGGCCTCGGGGAAACGGCTGTCAGTTTCCAGCGTGCGTGGCGTGTGATTGGTTACCCGGCGAAGTAGCTCGTCCAGCATGAGTCATCTCGATCTGTTGGCTACCTTGCATCATGCACCAAAGCGTACGGGTGCCCAACCCCAAAACCCCGGCGGTGTCGCTAAACGACAACTTGCAGGCCACTGCCCTGCACGCCAAGATAGGCGCAGTCCCCAGGAACCCAAGCATGAACTTCTGCAGCCAGTGCGGTAAACCGGTCATCCAGCGCATTCCCGAAGGCGACGCGCGCCTGCGTTATGTGTGTGACCACTGTCAGACCATTCACTATCAGAATCCCAATATCGTCGCCGGCACCCTGCCCGTCTGGGGCAACCAGGTGCTGCTGTGCCGGCGCGCCATCGAGCCGCGCCTGGGTTTCTGGACCCTGCCGGCAGGTTTTATGGAAAACGGCGAGACCGTGGAACAGGGAGCAATGCGCGAAACCCTCGAAGAAGCCTGCGCCAGGGTGCGCAACCTGACGATCTACACGCTGATCGACGTACCGCACATCAGCCAGGTGCATATCTTCTACCGCGCCGAACTGATCGACCTGGACTTTGCCGCCGGCCCCGAGAGCCTGGAAGTCAAACTGTTCGATGAAGCGGACATCCCTTGGTCCGACCTGGCTTTCCGCACGGTACGGCGTACCCTAGAATGCTTTTTCGCCGACCGTCGGCAACAGGTGTTTCCCGTGCGCAGCGAATCGGTGCCACCCTTGACTCACCCTGCACAATAACAATCGAAGGTCACCGTCAAAGGGATACCGCTGCAATGCGTTGGTTGCTTGCTCTGCTCTGCCTGTCGTTCGTCACCCTGTCGTCAGCCACCACCCTGCAAACCCTGGGCGGTAAAACCGTCGATAAGATCCTGGTGCTCAAGTCCGCCCATCAGTTGCAACTGATCCACGACGGCAAACCGCTGAAGACCTACCGCATCTCCCTGGGCAAGAACCCCAAGGGCCACAAGCTGATCGAAGGCGACCGCCGCACCCCGGAAGGCTTCTACTGGATCGACTGGCGCAAGACCAGCGACCGTTTCAACCTGTCCATGCATATCTCCTACCCCAATATCAGCGATGCCGCCCGCGCCCGCCGCGAAGGGGTCAAGCCCGGCAGCATGATCATGATCCACGGCACGCCAGACAGTGAGGAGTATCCGGAACAGTGGTTCCACACCCTGGACTGGACCGACGGCTGCATCGGCATGCGCAATGTCGACATGCGCGAAGTGTGGAACCTGGTCAAGGACGGCACGATGATCGAGATCCGTCCGTAACTTCGACCGTTGGTAAAATAATTCAAAAAAAACCTGCCTCTGCCACAGCCCCTGCCGGTGAATACCATTTCATCGGCGGGGGCTGTGCGTTTCTGCGCGCGACAAAGACCTCTCTAATACCACTTGATACCACCCCCTGAAAAAGTGCCCTGCAAGCCGGTTCCGCACGCTTTTGGCGGCATTGACATGGTATTTAAGTGGTATTAATTTCCGGCCATTACCGGGCGACAACACTCCAATAACGCATCGGAAACCCTACAGATGAATCCCATCCAGACCCTGCGTCCTGACGACCGACAATCCACGCCGTTGTACCTGCAACTGGCCCGCAACCTCGAAGCGGCGATCCATGCTGGCCAGTGGAAATCCGAGCAGGCCTTGCCCTCGGAGCGTGTGCTCAGCGAGCAGTTGGGTATTTCCCGGGTCACCGCCCGTAAAGCGCTGGAAGTGTTGTTTGCCCAAGGCCTGATCCGCCGCAGCCAGGGCTCTGGCACGTTTATTACGCCACGCCTGGAACAGCCGCTGTCACGCCTCTCGGGGTTCAGCGAAATGCTGCGGCTCAAGGGGTTTGCCCCCAGCTCCCAGTGGCTGGTGCGCGAGATCACCCCGCCGACCCACGAAGAGCTGATCCGCCTGTGCCTGTCGCCCACCGACAAAGTGGCGCGGCTCAAGCGCCTGCGCAAGGCAGATGACACCGTGATGGCCATTGAAATGAGCGCCCTGCCCGCCTCGATCGTGCCCACCCCCCAGGCCATCGGCAGCTCGCTCTACGAATACCTGGAAGGCATCGGCAAACCGGTGGTGCGGGCCCTGCAACATATCCAGGCCATCAACGCCTCGGATGAGTTCGCCGCCCTGGTGGGCATCGCCCCCGGCACCGCCATGCTGCTGATGACCCGGGTCGGCTACACCGCCGACAACACGCCGATCGAAATCACCGACACCTACTGCCGCAACGACTACTACGACTTTGTCGCTGAGCTGCGTAGGTACGACTTTTCCGCCGAACTGCGGCCTTAGAGAACTGCCATGTCCGAAGACAATATCCTCACGCCCCACGGCTGGATGCGCGGCCGCCTGGTGCACCACGAAGGCCGGGTCAGCGCCGTCGAAGGTGTGCCTTGCGACCCGGCCGACAACGACCTGCCCTACCTGCTGCCGGGTTTTATCGACCTGCATGTACACGGCGGCGGCGGCAAGGACATCATGGAAGGCCGCAGTGCCTTCGAGACCATCACCCGCACCCATGTGCGCTTCGGCACCACTTCGCTGCTGGCCACCACCATGACTGCGCCGATCGAGGAAATCTCCCGCGTGCTCGGCGAACTCGGCCAGTTCTGCGAAAACCGTCCAAGCGGCAGCGCCCGGGTGCTGGGGGTGCATCTCGAAGGCCCCTACATCAACCCAGGAAAGCTCGGCGCACAGCCCAACTTTGCCCACACGGCATTGATGGCCGAGGTCGAGGAGTACCTGCGCCTGGCACCGATCCGGGTCATCACCATTGCCCCGGAAATCGCCGGGCATGACGGCCTGATCCGCACCCTCAGCCAACGCGGCGTGCGCATGCAGATCGGCCATACCCTGGGCAGCTATGAAGAAGGCGTCGCAGCGCTGGCCGCCGGCGCCACCAGCTTCACCCACCTGTACAACGCCATGAGCCCGCTGCATCACCGCGAGCCGGGCATCGTCGGTGCCGCACTGGCCCACGCGCAATACGCCGAACTGATCCCGGACCTGTTGCACGTACACCCCGGGGCCATGCGCGTGGCCCTGCGTTCGATCCCCTGCCTGTACTGCGTCACCGACTCCACCGCCGCCGCCGGCATGCCCGACGGCGAATACAAGCTGGGCAGCCACACCGTGACCAAATGCCTGGGCGGCGTACGCCTGGCCGACGGCACCCTGGCCGGCAGCACCCTGACCATGGATCAGGCGCTGCGCAACCTGGTGAAGATCGGCCTGCCCATCAGCGAAGCCTCACAGCGCCTGTCGCAATTTCCTGCGGATTACCTGGGCCTGGAACAACGCGGCCGCCTGCAACCCGGCAGCTTTGCCGACTGCGTGCGCCTGGACCGCTCCCTGCACCTCACCGACGTAATGGTCGAAGGAGAAACCATTGACTTCAAAAATGCTTGAAGAGGCCCTGTCCTCCTGTGAGGCCGTCGCGGCCCAACTGCAATGCCTCGACCCGCTGCTGGCCGAGGTCGCCGGCCGCCTGCGCCGCCAGCCGCCGCAAGTGGCGATGACCGTCGCCCGTGGCAGTTCGGACCACGCCGCCAGCTACTTCGCCTACCTGACCATGCAGCATGTGGGCGTTCCCGTGGCGTCGCTACCAATGTCGGTGGTGACCCTGGCGCAGGCGCCGCTGAAAGTCAGCGGACAGGCGGCCTTCGGCTTCTCTCAGTCGGGGCAGAGCCCGGACCTGGTCAACAGCCTGCGCCTGCTGCGCAAGCGCGGGGCCTTGAGTGTGTCGATGGTCAACGCCGAAGACTCGCCCCTGGAAGCCGCCTGCGAATTCCATGTGCCGCTGTGCGCCGGCCCCGAGCGTAGCGTGGCCGCGACCAAGAGTTTTATCGCCACCTTGAGCGCCAGCGCCCAGTTGGTCGGGCACTGGAACCAGGAAGACGGCCTGCTCGAAGCCTGCCACGCCCTGCCTGCCGGCCTGCGCGAAGCGGCGACCCAGGATTGGAGCCTGGCCATCGACGCCCTGCGCGACTGCCAGCGCCTGATGGTCATCGGCCGTGGCGCCGGGTTTGCCATCGCTCAGGAAGCCGCGCTCAAGCTCAAGGAAACCTCGGCGATCCAGGCCGAAGCCTTCAGCAGCGCCGAAGTGCGCCACGGGCCGATGGCCTTGATCGACGATAACTACCCGTTGCTGGTGTTCGCCCCGCGCGGCGCCGAACAGCCGGGCCTGCTGAGCCTGGCCACGGAAATGCGCCAGCGCGGGGCTCGGGTGCTGCTGGCCGCGCCCGACGATATCGCCGAACGCGACCTGACCCTCAGCCGCGCCGAACACCCGGCCCTGGACCCGATCCTGGCAATCCAGAGCTTCTACGTGATGGCCGCCGGCCTGGCGCAGGCCCGGGGCATGGACCCGGACCAGCCCCGCCACCTGAGCAAAGTCACTCGCACCCACTGAGTTGATTTCTGTCGTTTCCTGATGAGTACCGTGCCCATGCCCGACAATAATAATGACCTCACCCTCAGCGCCCCCCTCAGCGGGCCAGTGCTGACCCTGGGCAACGTGCCTGACGACGTGTTCGCCAGTGGCGCCATGGGCGACGGGATTGCCATCGACCCCCTCAACGATTGCCTGCATGCGCCGTGCGCCGGGGTCGTGATCCACGTTGCCCGTACCGGCCATGCCCTGACTATCCGCGCCGACAATGGCGCCGAGGTGCTGCTGCATGTGGGCATCGACACCGTCGAACTGCAAGGCGAAGGCTTTGCCTTGCTGGTCCAGCAAGGCGCACGGGTCAGCAATGGGCAGCCCCTGGTGCGCTTTGACCTGGATCGCATTGCGCGCCAGTGCAAAAGCCTGGTCAGCCTGATCATCCTCACTAACGGCGAGCAGTTCGAACTGCGCCCCGTGGCCGTGAACGCCGTCAAGGTCGGCGAAGCCCTGCTGCGCATCGTTGCGCGTCAGGCTGGCGTCGTGCAGCCCGTGATGGCCGACACTGCCGAGGCGCACGCCAGTGCCAGCGTACGCATCACCCATCGCGGCGGCCTGCATGCGCGGCCCGCCGCGCTGATCCGCAAGACCGCCCAGGGTTTCAGCAGCCTGTCGCAGCTGCATTTCGCCGGTAAATCGGCGTCGTGCGCCAGCCTGATCGGCTTGATGGGGCTGGGCATTGGTGAACAGGATGAAGTGCAGGTCACGTGCCGTGGCCAGGATTGCGACGCGGCGTTGCAGGCACTGGTCGCCGCCCTTTCGCTCACCACTGCCGAAGCCGTACAGGCCCCGGTGATAGCCGCTGCGCGTCCAGTCAATCGTGAAGCAGGCGTATTGCAAGGGGTGTGCGCCGCGCCGGGCCTGGTCTGCGGGCCGTTGTTCCGGCTCAACAGCATCGAGTTGGCAGAAGACCCACGTAACCATGCGCGCCATGAGCAGTTGCAGCACCTGGACAGCGCCCTGGAACAGGTGCGCGGCGAAATCCGCAATACCCTGGAGCACGCCCGCCAGCGCCAGGCCGTCGAGGAAGAAGAGATCTTCGCCGCCCACCTGGCGCTGCTGGAAGACCCGACCCTGCTGGAGGCCGCCACCGCTGCCATCGAGCACGGCAGCGCCGCCACCCATGCCTGGCGCGATGCGATCCAGGCCCAATGCGCGGTGTTGCTGGGCTTGGGCAAGCCGTTGTTTGCCGAACGTGCCAACGACCTGCGGGACTTGCAGCAACGGGTACTGCGCGCGCTTTTGGGTGAGGCCTGGCAGTTCGAATTGCCCGCCGGCGCGATTGTTGTCGCCCACGAGCTGACGCCTTCGGACCTGCTGCAACTGAGCGCGCAAAACGCGGCCGGTATCTGCATGGCCGAAGGCGGCGCCACGTCCCATGTGGCGATCCTGGCCAGGGGCAAAGACTTGCCCTGCGTGGTGGCGCTGGGCAGTGAAGTATTGGCGATAACCCAAGGCCAACGGGTGGTGCTGGACGCCGCCAATGGGCGCCTGGAACTCAACCCGGACGATGCCCGCCACGCCCAGGTCCACCAGATCCGCGATGCGCAGAAACAGCGGCGCCAGCTGCAACAGGCCCAGGCCCATGCTGCCGCCAGCACCCTGGATGGCGTGGGCATTGAAGTGGCCGCCAATGTCGCCTCCAGCAGCGAGGCGCAGATCGCCTATGACAACGGCGCCGATGGCGTGGGTCTGTTGCGCACCGAGTTTCTGTTTGTCGACCGCCGCACCGCGCCCGATGAACAGGAACAGCGCCAGGCCTATCAAGCGGTAATGGACGCCATGGGCGACAAATCGGTGATCATCCGCACCATTGATGTCGGCGGCGACAAGCAACTCGACTACCTGCCCTTGCCCGCCGAAGCCAATCCGGTACTGGGCCTGCGCGGTATTCGCATGGCCCAGGTACGCCCGGAACTGCTCGACCAGCAACTGCGTGCCCTGCTGCAGGTCAGCCCATTGCAACGTTGCCGGATCCTGTTGCCGATGGTCAGTGAAGTCGACGAGTTGCTGCACATTCGCCAGCGCCTCGATGAACTGTGCGCCGAACTGCAACTGACCCAGCGCCCGGAACTGGGGGTGATGATCGAAGTCCCGGCCGCCGCGCTGATGGCTGAGCAACTGGCCGAGCACGCGGACTTTTTGTCGATCGGCACCAATGACCTGTCCCAGTACACCCTGGCCATGGACCGCGACCATGCCGGCCTGGCCGCACGGGTCGACGCCCTGCACCCGGCGCTGCTGCGCCTGATCGCCCAGACCTGCAGCGGCGCCGCCAAACACGGGCGCTGGGTCGGCGTGTGCGGAGCCCTCGCTTCCGACCCGCTGGCTACGCCGGTGCTGGTCGGTCTGGGCGTCAGCGAGCTGTCCGTCAGCCCGCCGCAGATTGCCGCCATCAAAGACCGCGTGCGTCACCTCGACGCCGCGCAATGCCGGCAACTGAGCCAGGCCCTGCTCAACCTGAGCAGCGCCGGCGCCGTGCGCCAAGCCTGCCAACACCACTGGCCGTTGAGCTGACAACAACAAGAAAAAGGAGACTCGCCATGTACCAATTGTTTATCGAAGGCCTGCAACGCCTGGGCCGTGCGCTGATGCTACCCATCGCCATCCTGCCGATTGCCGGCCTGCTGCTGCGCCTGGGTGACACCGACCTGTTGAACATCGCGGTGATGCACGACGCCGGGCAAGCGATCTTTGCCAACCTGGCGCTGATCTTCGCCATCGGCATCGCCGTGGGCTTTGCCCGCGACAACAACGGCACCGCCGGACTGGCCGGGGCCATTGGCTACCTGGTGATGGTCTCCACCCTCAAGGTCATGGACAGCACCATCAACATGGGCATGCTCGCCGGGATCGTCAGCGGGCTGATGGCCGGGGCCCTGTACAACCGCTTCAAGGACATCAAGCTGCCGGAGTACCTGGCGTTCTTTGGCGGGCGACGCTTTGTGCCGATTGTCACCGGGTTTTCGGCGGTGGGCCTGGGGGTGATCTTCGGCCTGATCTGGCCGCCGGTGCAGCACGGCATCAACAGTTTTGGCGTGCTGCTGATGGAAAGCGGCAGCCTCGGCGCCTTTGTGTTCGGCGTGTTCAACCGCTTGCTGATCGTCACCGGGCTGCACCATATCCTCAACAACATGGCCTGGTTTGTGTTTGGCAGCTTCACTGATCCGGCCACCGGCGCAGTGGTCACCGGCGACCTGACCCGCTACTTTGCCGGCGACCCCAAAGGCGGCCAGTTCATGACCGGCATGTTCCCGGTGATGCTCTTCGGCCTGCCCGCCGCGTGCCTGGCGATGTACCGCAACGCCCTGCCGGAGCGGCGCAAGATCATGGGCGGGATCTTCCTGTCGATGGCCCTGACCTCATTCCTCACCGGGGTCACCGAGCCGATCGAATTCGCCTTTATGTTCCTCGCGCCGTTCCTGTACCTGCTGCATGCGCTGCTCACCGGCCTGTCGATGGCGGTCACCAACCTGCTGGATATTCACCTGGGCTTTACCTTCTCCGGTGGGTTCATCGACATGGTTTTGGGCTGGGGCAAGTCCACCAATGGCTGGCTGGTGATCCCGGTGGGCCTGGCCTACGCGGTGATCTACTACAGCGTGTTCAACTACTGCATCCGTCGCTTCAACCTGAAGACCCCTGGCCGTGAAGATATCCAGGTGGCACAGGCCGAAGCGATGAGTGATAACCAGCGGGCCAGTGCCTATATCCGCGCCCTGGGCGGTGCCGACAACCTGCTCAGCGTCGGCGCCTGCACCACCCGTCTGCGTCTGGACATGGTCGACCGCAACAAGGCCGTGGACGCCGAGCTCAAGGCCCTGGGGGCGATGGCCGTGGTGCGCCCTGGCAATGGCGGCAGCTTGCAGGTGGTGGTGGGGCCGATGGCCGACAGCATTGCCGATGAGATTCGCTTGGCCATGCCGACAGCCGGCCAGCTCTCACCCTCATCCCCCAGCCCTCAGCCCGCGGTGGCCGTCGTTGCCCCGCCCCAGGCCGAACAATGGCTGAACGCACTGGGCGGCGGCGACAATGTGCTGCAGCTCGATTGCGTCGCCATGACCCGCCTGCGCCTGCGCCTGGCCGATGATCGGGCGCTGTCGGAATCCCAGCTCAAGACCCTTGGTTGCCAGGGCATCAGCCGGCTCGACGGCGGTATCTGGCACCTGCTGGTGGGCGAGTCGGCCCAAGGCTTGAGCACTGCCCTCAAGGCCCTTGCCAGCCGCGACCCGGTGCGTACCGGGGCCTGAGCCCGCTACTTATCTACCGCCCTGCCCAGGGCACGGCTGCCCATGCTGAGGGTTCTTATCCTCAGCATGGAGAGCGTGCCTGTGAGCACCACATCCCCAACCTTTGAAGGCATCAAAGGCCACCTCAATCAGATCGGTCATCACCTGCTTCAAGTCGATGTGCCGCTAGTGCCCGAACACAAACCCTCTGCTGCACTGGCCTATCTGGAAAAACTCAACGGCATGCTGATGTCCTATCGGCAGCTGTATCTGAACAAGAGCCGGCCGCTCTACCGAGGGCTTACCCAGAGCAACCTGGCCAGCCGCGTGGCAACGCTCAAGACCACGCTCAACGCCCATCTGCAGCACCTCGACCGCTATGAGCAGATAGATGGCAAGCCACGCAAATCCTTTATGACCTTTGAAGCCGGGTACGTCGCCCTGGCCCATGCAACAACCCTCAGTGCCGAGGACCGCCTGTTGCACCCGCAACAGCAGGCCTTGCTTGGGCGTATAGCGCAGGGCATAACGCTGCGCCCGGGACTGTATGCGCTGACCTTGCGTTATCAGGAACAGAGCGTCGAGCTGGCGGGGGCCTTCGTGGTGACCGAGAAATCCAGCCCGGTGCCCAGCGATCTGAGCTCTGCCCTGCCCCTGGGTGAAGTGATGCTGTTTACCCCCACCCGCGGGATCGAGTGCCTGGGCTCCCTGGCGCACTTGAATACGCACTTGCGCCAAGGCATGGACGATGCCGAGCAACGGCGCGACTTCATGCAACTGCTGCCCGTGCGTTATCGCGATATAACACCGGCCGCGATCTGGCCACTGGAATTGACGCTGATCGACAAGACCCCGCTGTTTGAACACACCGACGCCGCCCTGATCGCCAAGCGCACCCAGGACATCGAGCGGGCGCTGAGCCTGGTCGACAATCCGCAGCCGTCAGCCGCTCAACTGATCAGTGACCTGGACCAAGCCATTAGCGCCTCTGTGCCGGACATCAGCCCACGCCTGGCATGGCGCGCCCGCCGCTTGCTGGAGCGCTACCTGCGCCAGAGCGCACCGGACTGGTACCGCAGCGCCAGTGCAGACCGTCGGGCCACACTCGCCACCCACTTGGCGAGCTACAACGAGGCACGCCAGCACCTGCTCGACCTGCTGAGCCCGGTCACCAGCCCCGAGGCACTGGCCCGCTACCAACTGCTCGAACGCCTGAGCGATGAGCTGGACATCCACGACCTGCTGCCCGAGCACCTGGTGATCAACACCCGGCGCTACGTGGACCCCATCGGCGAGTACGAACATGACCGCAACCTGATCGACCTGGCCCTGCGCGGCCTGCAAACCGGCGATGCACTGGCGGGCTCGGACTTCCTCAACAAAACCACACTCACCTACCGGGATGGCGCGCTACCCAAGGCCTATCGGGACCTGACACCCGCCTGGCTGGCGCAGACGCTGAGCACCCTGCAGCCACGTATCGACTTTGCCGACGCCCAGCAGCAGATGCACGGCAAACCCGCCGTCAGCCGGGCAATCGAACAGATGCTCGACCAGCGGATCAACGCGCTGGCCTACACCGCCTCGCTTCAGGGGCACCTCACTGAAGAGGACTTCCAGTTGGTGCAGAGCCTGCGCCAAGGCACCGACCCGCGCCTGAGCGCCGCCACCCTGTCGCTGCACGAAGCCCAGTTGCAGGATATGTGGGTGCTGCGCCAGACCGATGCCAACGGCAGCGTGATCCGTGTGCTGTTATGCACCCCCGAGGCACCGCGCGAGCAGCAGTTTCAGGCATTCGACAGTGAGATCGCGTGCCAGAACCATATCCTCGGCTGGAGCCAGGACAGCGGCGGCCTCACCGACTACCTGATCAAGCGGGTTGCCCTGCGTTTTCGCGATGCAATGAAACAGGTATTGACGGGCCTGAGCTTCAAGTTTCACGCCCGGGAATACACACAGATCCGCTTTGGCAATATCGGCAAGCATGCCGACTGCCTCCAGGCCATGTCGGCCCATGTCCTGGCAACCCGGGTCGATGACTATGAATTCGGCACCCCGAACTGGTATCGCTCCACCAGCGTCGACAACCGCCAGAAACTGCTGAAACTGGCGCAAGACAGCGAAGGTGCACTGCAGGCCTACAACGACTTCCCGTTGTCCGATGCACACGTTCCCAGCTTCTCCACCTACGTGCACGAACGGGCCAGAAAACGCCTGAACGAACTGCTCGGACGCCGTCAGAACGACATCGACCCCGATACGGTCTGGGCCTTCTCGCCCCCGGCGCTGCTCGCCTCATGGACCCCTGCCCCCCTGACCTACACCCAGCTGTACCGCGATGGCTACGCCGACGGCGTAGGCTTTCTTGACGCGAAATTTTCGCGCGCCGCTCGCTTCAAAGGCCCGCCCGGTGTTGACCTGAGCCCGCTGACCGCTGAAAAGGTCGCCCGCTCGATCACCGGCACCTGGGTTGGCCAACACTACATCAACGAAGTCAAACGCCGGCTGCTCAACGCCGGCAGTGCCGACTATGCCTTACGGCGCAATGCCACCCTGAGCATTACCCAACGGCAGATGCAGAACGCCGCCCTGGAATGCCGCCTGCAAGGGCATATCGCCGGGGTCGATGGCGACTGGCTGGAACGCGGCATTGCCAGCATGGGCGATACCCGCACCGAGGTCCGTGGCACCTACGCCCTCCACCGCTTGCTGGTAGACGGCGAATGGGTGATCGATAACTTCCTCTTCAGCCACGCCGGTTTCCCGACGTTGCTTTACACCCCAAACGCACCCGACGGCATCAGCTTTCGTGAGGCGCGACAGTTCAACTATCTGCTGAAAAAGACTCCCGGCATGGTCGGCTATTTCACCCTGCGGGTCGGTGCTCAATCCCAGGCGCGCGTACGCAGCTTCCTGGAAGAGGCCAAGGCGCAATTACCCGAGGACTTGAACAAAACCTCCGTGAGTCCGTCGCGCTACGACTCGACCCACGGGCAAACCCCATTACTGGATCTGCGCCAGGCGCTGTACGACATGAAGCAGCAGCGCAAGATTGACGACGTTGAAGGCACCACGGCGAATCGCAGCCAGATGATCAGCAGTATTCTGTGGACCTGCGTGGAGTGGGTCAGCGGTATCGCTACCGCGCCGTTCCCCACCCTCAGCCTGAGCCTGGGCATGCTGTTGGCATTCAAGGACGGCATGCTGGCCCTGCACGCCTATCAGCAGGGCGATACGGGGGCGGCCGTGGAACACTTGATCGGTTACGTGCTCAACAGCGCCGGGGCGGCTTTTACCGATCTGCGCCCGGCCCTGGTGTCGCTCAAACAACTGGTAAAACCGGCCGTGCGCCCGGCCACCGACGCTGCGGCGGCGCTGAACGAGGTCTTGAAGCTGATCCAGCCACTAGAGCCCAAGCCACTGGCGCTTGAGGACATGCAAGCCGTGCTGTTCGGTGGCGAAGGCCTGTGGGCAAAAAAGACCCCCGACCCGATCGGCCGTTATTTGCTGTACCGCCTGGACCCGGCGACCGGCAGACTGGTTTCCACTACCCGCCTCGCCGCCCCCGATGCGCAAGGCGTCTGGCGGCGTACCGGGGTGACTGGCGGCGCGCCGAAATATGAAAAGCTGCCCGACCCACCCGAGCCATTGAAGAACTATGAAATCCCGGCGAAGTACGCGGGCAAACTGGAGCTGGCCCTGAACCCGGATGTACGGGCCGGGATAGTGCAGCGAACCGAATGGGAGTTCGGCTCCCGGGACGTCGCACTGGAGAATGCTGCCCGAGACTTGAAAGCGGTGCGCGCCGCCTACTTGCAACAGGCCGAGCAACTGACAGCCGACGCCCGCCACTTTTTCAAACATCTCGCCCCACTACCAGCCCGCACCGATGTGCCGGCCATCGGCGCCGACACGTCCTTCTCGCAATGGATCGCCAGCAATGCCTTTGCCGGGAACAAGCCCCTGGTCATCGGCGCGATACCCGGCTCCATTGCCGCTAAACAACTGCTGATCACGCAGATGAACAGCTTGCTCAACCAAGGCTTCAAACACCTGTACATCGAGCACCTGCCGGCCGATATATTCCGGGCGAAACTGGAGAAGCTGAACAGCGGGAAATCCTGGCAACATATCCAACGGCACCTGAAAACCATCGATACCGCCTTGGGTTTTGCCGAGAATGCCGAATACTCCTACGTGGCCCTGGTGCGCAAGGCCCAGGAAAAGGGCATGAAGATCAGGGCCCTGGACGCATCCACCTCCTATCTACTGGATGACGTCCTGCAAATGGCCGACACCCCGACCACCACGCCCCGGGACAACGGGATCAGGAACTTCTACTCCCACAAAGCCCTCGAGACCGACGCCATCGACACACCCGGTGAGCGCTGGGTGGCCCTGGTGGATTCATCGCGCCTGCGCACTTTCGATGACACCCCCGGCCTGGCCGACTTGCAAGGTGCCGTTGCCCTGCGGGTGGACGACGTGGCCCCGGGCCAACCCGTGGGGATCTGGCTCGACACCGCCGGTGCCATTGCGGGCGATCCCTTGGCCAAGGGCGATTACCGCCTGGCCCTGCAGACCGCGTACAAGGCACCCGAACCCGCAGCGTTGTCCAGTGCGGCGACTGCCGCGGTCGTGGCGCATTACAGCGACTACGACATTCCCCTACCGCTCAGGGACAACCTTGCGCAACAGATCGTCGCCCACCGCGGGTTGGACAGCCGCTACTTTGCGCTGAATCCGCACGAGCGCGAAGCATTCCAGGCCTTCCAGAGCGCCAGGGATCGCCTGAGTAGCGATGCCCAGGCCTACCTGGCCAGCCAGGTACCGCCGGCAAGACCAGACCCGGCCGAACTGGCCGCCCACACGACCCCAGAGGCATTTCTGGAAAAACTGCGTCAAAGCGAGTTCCCGGGGCTGATCCTTGGTGAAGGGCACCAGGAGCAATCCAGCAAGCGCTGGCTGCGCGACCACATGAAAAAACTCAAGGAACTGGAGTTCAAGACGCTGTACGTCGAACACCTGCTGACCGATATGCATCAGGCGGACCTGGACATGTTCCTCAGCACGCAGCGGCTGCCGGACACACTCAAGCGCTACCTCACACGGCTGGATCGCGGCCATATGCCAGGCTACAACGGCAACGATACCTACACCGAAGTCATCCAGGTGGCGGCCAGGCATGGCCTGCGCATCCGGGCCCTGGACTGCACGGCCAGTTACCACGTCAAGGGGCTGCGGGACACGGTGCAGTCGCGCAACCAGATGTTCAGCTACTTCGCATCGCAGGTGATCAAGGCCGACCAGGCGGCCCACGGGCCGCATAAATGGCTGGCCTTCATCGGCAGCGCCCACACCAACATCAACCTGGGGGTGCCCGGCCTGGCGGAGCTGCAAGGCGCCGTCAGCCTGCAAATCCGGGACACGGCCCCGGCACTGGCGCAGAACATTCGCCCCGGCACCTGGGAGACGTTTGCCGAAGGCATGACGCCTTACACCCGAGCCCTGCGCAGCGATTTCATCCTGGACGCCGGCGTAGAAGGCATCAAGGCCCCCTCCCCCTTTGTCCCCGCGGACAGGACACGCCTGAACCGTCCCGGCCTGTTCCTGATCGAACGCCCGTCGCCGGCGCAGAGCAATCTGCTGCATCGTTCCCGCAGCGGGGAAATCGTTTCGACACCGATCAAGGTCGACCACAACGGCCTGTTTTATGTCGAGCGCTGGGAGCCGATGCAGGGCAAGCGGTTCGGCTACGAAAACCTGTTGATCAGCGCCTTGAAGGCTGAAGTGGGGCTGGTGCCCGCACCGTGAGTGATTGAGGCTTGCCCATGGCGGCATGATCGCCCACAAAAAAACCCGCTGGCCAAGTCGGCCCAGCGGGTTTTCTGTCTACAGCCGGCCGATCAGAAATCCGCCAGCTGCCACACCTCATAAGCCGGTGTTTCATAGGGGTGGCTGAGCTTCAACGCAGCGACAACTGCCTTGATCAACTCATCGGCCACCACCAGCTCAACCTTCCATTCTTCAACCACTTCAACCTGGCCCACCTGCCCGATAAACGGCTGGCTGCCGTCCATCGGGCGGAATTGGCCCTCGCCCAGCACTTGCCAGGCACAGCTGTCGTAGTTGCCGATGCGCCCGCCACCGGCCGCGAAGACGGCGCTTTTCACCGCCTCCACATGGCTGTCGGGCACAAAGAAGCTGAGCTTGTACACGGCCTTAGTTCACCCACACACGAGCGTTACGGAACATGCGCATCCACGCACCGTCTTCGTTCCACTCTTCCGGGCGCCACGAGTTCTGCACCGCGCGGAACACACGCTCCGGGTGCGGCATCATGATGGTCACACGACCGTCGCGGCTGGTCAGCCCGGTGATTCCGCGCGGCGAGCCGTTCGGGTTGGCCGGGTAGTTTTCGGTGACCTTGCCGTGGTTGTCGACAAAGCGCAGGGCCACGGTGCCGGACAGGTCGGCTTCGAGCAGCGCTTCTTCGCTGGCGAACTCGGCATGGCCTTCACCGTGGGCGATGGCGATTGGCATGCGCGAACCGGCCATGCCTTGCAGGAAGATCGAGTTCGATTCCTGCACCTGCACCATGGCCACACGGGCCTCGAACTGCTCGGAACGGTTACGCACAAAGTGCGGCCAGAACTCGCTGCCCGGGATCAGTTCGTGGAGGTTGGACATCATCTGGCAACCGTTGCACACACCCAGGGTGAAGCTGTCGTTACGCTCGAAGAAACCCTGGAACGCATCGCGGGCACGGCTGTTGAACAGGGCCGACTTGGCCCAGCCTTCGCCGGCACCCAGCACGTCGCCGTAGGAGAAACCGCCGCAGGCCACCAGGCCCTTGAACTCGTTAAGATCAACGCGACCGGCGAGGATATCGCTCATGTGCACGTCAATCGCATTGAAGCCGGCACGGTCGAACGCGGCCGCCATTTCCACCTGGCCGTTGACGCCCTGCTCACGCAGCACGGCAACCTGTGGGCGGATGCCTTTCTTGATGTACGGCGCGGCAATGTCCTGGTTGACGTCGAAGCTGAGCTTGGTGCTCAGGCCCGGGTTGTCTTCTTCCAGGATCACGTCGAATTCCTGCTCGGCACAGGCGACGTTATCGCGCAGGCGCTGGATCTGATAGCTGGTCTCGGCCCACTGGCGTTGCAGCAGGCGGCGCTGACCTTCAAACACGGTGTCGCCGTTGAACACGATGTTGATCACACCGTTGTTGATCGGCTGGCCGACCACGGCCACGCAGTCGCCCAGGCCAGCGGCGCTGAACTGTGCAAGCACGTCCGGGGTGGCGTCCTGGCGCACCTGGATGACCGCGCCCAACTCTTCGTTGAACAGGATGGCAGCGATGTCAGCGGACGTTTCCGCCAGGCCGTCGAGGTTCAGGCTCAGGCCGCAGTGACCGGCGAAAGCCATTTCCACGACGCTGGTCAGCAAACCACCGTCGGAACGGTCGTGGTAAGCCAGCAGGTGGCCATCGGCATTCAGGCCCTGGATCACGGCGAAGAAGGCTTTGAGGTCTTCGGCGTCATCGACGTCCGGCGCCTGCTTGCCGAGCTTGCCGTGGGTCTGGGCGAGGATCGAGGCGCCCATGCGGTTCTGGCCACGACCGAGGTCGATCAGGATCAGGTCGGTGGTGCCCTTGTCCATGCGCAGTTGCGGGGTCAGGGTCTGGCGGACATCGGTGACTGGCGCAAAGCCGGTGACGATCAGCGACAGCGGCGAGGTAACGCTCTTGTCGGTGTCTTCATCGTTCCAACGGGTGGCCATGGACATGGAGTCCTTGCCCACCGGAATGGTGATCCCCAGTTCCGGGCACAGCTCCATGCCGACTGCCTTGACGGTGTCGTACAGGCGCGCATCTTCACCGGGGTGGCCGGCAGCGGACATCCAGTTGGCCGACAGCTTGATATCGGACAGCTTGCCAATACGCGATGCGGCGATGTTGGTGATGGTTTCACCAATGGCCATGCGGCCCGACGCCGGGGCGTCCAGCAGGGCCAGCGGGGTACGCTCGCCCATGGCCATGGCTTCACCGGTGTACACATCAAAGCTGGTGGCGGTCACGGCAACGTCAGCCACCGGCACCTGCCAAGGGCCGACCATCTGGTCACGGGCAACCAGACCGGTGATGGTGCGGTCGCCGATGGTGATCAGGAAGCTTTTGCTCGCCACGGCCGGGTGGTGCAGCACGCGCTCGATGCTGTCGGTCAGGTCCAGGCTGCTTGGGTCGAAATCATCGCCCAGTTCGGCTTCACGTACCGCCGAACGGTGCATGCGCGGGGCCTTGCCCAGCAGCACTTCGAGGGGCATGTCCACCGGGCTGTTGCCGAAGTGGCTGTCGGTCACGGTCAGTTGCGGCTCGGCCGTCGCTTCGCCGACCACGGCAAACGGGCAACGCTCGCGTTCGCAGATGGCCTGGAAGCGCGCGAAGTCTTCAGGGCCGACCGCCAGTACGTAACGTTCCTGGGATTCGTTGCTCCAGATTTCGTGCGGGGCCATGCCCGGCTCGTCGTTTGGAATATTGCGCAGTTCGAAACGGCCACCACGGTCGCCGTCATTGACCAGTTCCGGGAAGGCGTTGGACAAACCGCCGGCGCCGACGTCGTGGATAAAGCTGATGGGGTTCTTGTCACCCAACTGCCAGCAACGGTCGATGACTTCCTGGCAACGGCGTTCCATCTCAGGGTTTTCGCGCTGAACAGAAGCGAAGTCCAGGTCCGCCGAGCTGGTGCCGGTGGCCATGGAGGAAGCCGCGCCGCCGCCCAGGCCGATCAACATGGCCGGGCCACCGAGCACGATCAGCTTCGAGCCGACGAGGATCTCGCCCTTCTGCACGTGGTCTTCACGGATGTTGCCCATACCGCCGGCCAACATGATCGGCTTGTGGTAACCGCGCACTTCATCGCCACGGGGGGTGGTGATGGACTGCTCGAAGGTACGGAAATAACCGGTCAGGGCCGGACGTCCGAATTCGTTGTTGAACGCGGCGCCGCCCAGCGGGCCTTCGATCATGATGTCGAGTGCGGTAACAATGCGCTCAGGCTTGCCGTATGGCACTTCCCACGGCTGTTCGAAGCCTGGGATCTGCAGGTTGGACACGGTGAAACCGGTCAGGCCCGCCTTGGGCTTGGCGCCACGGCCGGTGGCGCCCTCGTCGCGGATCTCGCCGCCCGAGCCGGTGGCTGCGCCCGGGAACGGGGCAATCGCGGTCGGGTGGTTGTGGGTTTCAACCTTCATCAGGATGTGCACCGGCTCCTGCACCGCGCCGTACTGGCGGGTTTCCGGGTCCGGGAAGAAACGGCCGGCGACAGAGCCGACGATCACCGAGGCGTTGTCTTTATAAGCCGACAGAACGCCTTCGCTGTGCATCACGTAGGTGTTCTTGATCATGCCGAACAGGCTTTTTTCCTGGTTCTGGCCGTCGATATCCCAACTGGCGTTGAAAATCTTGTGGCGGCAGTGCTCGGAGTTGGCCTGGGCGAACATCATCAGTTCGATGTCGTGGGGGTTGCGCTGCAAACCGTTGAAGGCGTTGACCAGGTAGTCAATCTCGTCTTCGGCCAGGGCCAGGCCCAGCTCGGTGTTGGCCTTCTCGAGGGCGGCGCGGCCACCGCCGAGCACGTCAATCGCGGTCAGCGGCTTGGGCTCGGCATGGCTGAACAGGCCGGCAGCCTGTTCCAGCTGGCTGACGATGATCTGGGTCATGCGGTCGTGCAGGCTGCTGGCAATCAGCTCGGCTTCGGCATCGCTGAACTGGCCAGCCACGTAGAAGGCGATCCCGCGTTCCAGGCGCTGGATTTTTTCCAGGCCACAGTTGCGGGCGATATCGCTGGCCTTGCTCGACCAGGGCGAGATGGTGCCGAACCGTGGCAGAACCAGGAACAAGCGGCCAGTCGGCTCTTGAACGGGAACGCTGGGGCCGTACTTCAGAAGGCGTGCCAGCACTTGCTGTTCGTCGGCGGTCAAAACGCCGTTAACGTCGGCGAAGTGAGCAAATTCAGCATACAAGCCAGTGACAGCTGGAACCTTCTGGCTCAGTTGCTCAAGGAGTTTGCTGTGGCGAAAGGCAGAAAGGGCAGGAGCGCCGCGCAGGATCAACATCTTCGGGACAGCCTCGGGAAGGGGGTGTGCTTTGAGGCCGTGCATTCTAGCGTAAACCTGCGCCAACGGCACCCGAAACGGTGCCGCTGGCCGCTGCCGAACGTCAGTTGGCACAGATTGCACGGTATCGGGGCGTTTTCCAGGGTGGCCGACGCAGTTATTTTCACCCTTACCATTGCGCCCCAGGCCACGTTTCTGCGGGCTGCAGCACAGTTTCCCAGGCGCTAGCAGACAACTCCCATGCTGTCGAGATATGGCGCCGTGGGCCGTTTGCGTATACTGCCCAGATGTTCTCCCCAACTGCTTTGCGCCCGCGATGTGCCAAATGGCTCCTCGCCACCGGACTCTTCCTGATGCTCAGCGCCTGTGTTGATAAGCCCAGCACGCTCGAGCGAATCAAGGAGGATGGCGTATTGCGGGTGGTCACCCGAAACAGCCCGGCCACCTATTTCCAGGACCGCAACGGCGAAACCGGTTTCGAATACGAACTGGTCAAGCGCTTTGCCGACGACCTGGGGGTCAAGCTTGAAATCGAGACCGCCGACAACCTCGACGACCTGTTCGACCAGTTGGGCAAACCCAACGGTCCGGTATTGGCCGCCGCTGGCCTGGTCAGCAGCGAGCAGCGTAAACAACAGGTGCGCTTTTCCCATGCGTACCTGGAGGTCACCCCGCAGATCATCTATCGCAACGGCCAGTCCCGCCCCACCAACGCGGCCGACCTGGTGGGCAAAAAGATCATGGTGCTCAAGGGCAGCACCCATGCCGAGCAACTGGCCGAGCTGAAAAAGCAGAATCCTGCGATTGAGTACGAAGAGTCCGATGCCGTTGAAGTGGTCGACCTGCTGCGCATGGTCGATGAAGGGCAGATCGACCTGACCCTGGTCGACTCCAATGAAGTGGCGATGAACCAGGTGTACTTCCCCAACGTGCGGGTGGCCTTCGATCTGGGCAACGCCAGCAACCAGAGCTGGGCCGTGGCTGCCGGTGAAGACAACAGCCTGCTCAACGAGGTCAACAGCTACCTCGACAAGGTCGAGAAGAACGGCACCCTGCAACGCCTCAAGGATCGTTATTACGGGCATGTCGATGTACTGGGGTACGTCGGCGCCTACACCTTTGCCCAGCACTTGCAGCAGCGCCTGCCCAAGTACGAGAAGTTCTTCAAGACCTCGGCCAAGGAAGAAAAGGTCGATTGGCGACTGCTGGCAGCCATTGGTTACCAGGAATCGCTGTGGCAACCGACCGTCACTTCCAAGACCGGCGTGCGCGGCCTGATGATGCTGACCCAGAACACCGCCCAGGCCATGGGCGTGTCCAACCGCCTGGATGCGCGGCAGAGCATCAAGGGTGGCGCCAAGTACCTGGCGATGATCAAGAGCGAACTGGACGACAAGATTCTCGAACCTGACCGCACCTGGTTTGCCCTGGCGGCCTATAACGTCGGCGGCGGTCACCTGGATGACGCGCGCAAGCTGGCGCAAAAGGAAGGCCTGAACCCGAACAAGTGGCTGGACGTGAAGAAAATGCTGCCGCGCCTGTCGCAGAAGCAGTGGTACAGCAAGACCCGCTACGGCTACGCCCGGGGCGGCGAGCCGGTGCACTTCGTGGCCAACATCCGCCGTTACTACGACATCCTGACCTGGGTGACCCAGCCGCAGCTGGAGGGCAACCAGATGGTGGAAGGCAACCTGCATGTGCCGGGCGTGGACAAGACCAAGCCGCCGCAAGATCCCCCCCAACTCTGACCCCCGGGTCCGATCAGACAGCACAAAACCCAATGTGGGAGCGGGCTTGCCCGCTCCCACATTTATTTTGTGGTGTTCTACAGGCCAGTGATCAGATGCACCACCCCGCCCGCCAGCACCATCACCGCCGTGATACCCGCCGCCTTCAGCGCCGCCTCGTCCACTAGCGCCGGGTCCTGTAGCTGCACGCGGGTCCGCGTCAACGCCACCCGCTGCTGTGTCTTGAGATTCGCCGCCCCACCCAATGCACTCAGCACCGCCGGCGCCAACATGCCGTCAGCCTTCGGCTCGGCAACCAGCGTTTCCGCCACCAGGTCCGGGGTCAGGGCTTTCCAGAACGCCTGCTGCAATTTCTCGAACATATTCAGTTCTCCACAACCAATGAGGTTTCGACGGTCGCTGCGTGGTACAGGCTCAGGGCCTCGCGCACCTGGGCGGCCTCTTCCAGGTTCAACACCTGGTGGGCGATCAGTTGGCAGTCCGCCAGGTCCAGGTCACGCACGGTGGCCTTGATACTCGGGATCAACGGTACGCTGACGGACAACTCATCCACCCCCAGCCCGATCAACATCGGCACCGCCAGTGTTTCGGACGCCAGCGCGCCACACACACCCACCCACTTGCCATGGGCATGGGCGGCCTTGACCGTGGTGGCGATCAGGCGCAGCACCGCCGGGTGAAAGCTGTCGGCCTGGCTGGCCAGGCGCGGGTGGTCGCGGTCCATGGCCAGGGTGTATTGGGTCAGGTCATTGGTGCCGATCGAGAAAAAGTCCACATGGGGCGCAAACACATCCGCCATCAATGCCGCCGACGGCACCTCAATCATGATCCCCAGCTTCGGCAGCTCGGCAAGCCCCAGGGCCAGCGCTTCCTCTTCGAGGATCTGCCGGGCCTGATGCAGCTCCGACAACAGGCTGACCATCGGCAACATGATATGCAGCCGCGCCAGGCCCGCGCTGGCAAGGATTGCGCGGAACTGCTCGCGCAGCAGTTGCGGGCGCTCCAGGCACAGGCGAATGCCGCGCAGGCCAAGAAAGGGGTTGGTCTCGCTGTCCATCGGCACATAGGCCAAGGGTTTGTCACCGCCCACATCCAGCGTGCGTACCACCAGATTGCGCTCGGTGCCCAGGACACCGGCAATGGCGCTGTAGGTCTGGGCCTGTTCCTGCGGGCTCGGCGCGCGGTTGCGGTCCAGGTAGAGAAACTCCGAGCGCAACAGCCCGACCCCCTCGGCCCCCAGGACCAGGGCTTGCTGAACCTCCTGCAGCGAAGCGACGTTGGCGGTCACCTCAATATGATGACCATCGCGAGTGATGGCGGCCAAGGCGGCCTGCTGCAGATCGCGCTGGTGGCGCACAACCTGCTGCTCGCGCGCAGCCCGCAGCGTCTCGATCACCGCCAGGTCCGGGTCGAGGTGCAGTTCGCCTTTGTCGGCGTCCAGCAACACGGGCTTGCCATCGGGCAACGCCAGGACCTGGGCCGGCACACCGCACATCGCCGGCAAGCCCAGGGCGCGAGCAAGAATGGCGACGTGGCTGGTGGCCCCTCCGGCCACGGTGATAAACCCCAACACCTTGCCCGGATCGAGGCTGGCGGTTTGCGAGGGGGTCAATTGCTCGGCAATCAGGATGGCCTGCTCCGGCAACTCCCAGGCGCCGTCTTGAACCCCGAGAATCAGCTTGAGCACGCGCTGGCCAACATCCGCCATGTCGGCGGCGCGTTCGGCCAGCAGGGGGCTGCCTGATTGCTCGAACAGCCCGGCGGTAGCGAGTGTGGCGCTGTTCCAGGCAAACGCGGCGCTCTTGCCTTCGGCGAGCAGGGCGTGGGCTTGTTCAAGCAGGGTCGGGTCTTCGAGCAATTCCTGATGGGCACGGAAAATCTCTACCTGGGCCCTGCCGCCGGGCTTGTCCTGCAACGCCTGCAGCGCTTGGGTTGCAGCGCGCAAGCCACGCTCCAGAGCGGCCCGTTCCAGCGCCTCGCCAGCCCCCTCTTCAGGCACATTCAGCTGCGGCTCGGCCACCTGCACCACTTGGCCAAATGCCGAACCGGGCGACGCACAGACGCCGCGCAACACGCTCGCCGACGACAGCGGCGCGACCGGTTTAACCTCCTCGGCCAGCACCGCTACGGTTTCGCCACAGCCCTCCAGCAACAGCGCGACCAGCGCCTGAATCGCAGCCTCGGCGTCCTGCCCCGCCGCGCTGACTTGCAAGGTATCGCCCTGCACCGTCTGCAACGCCATGATCGCCACCAGGGACTTGGCGTTGGCGCTCTGGGTTTGCTTGTGCAGGCAGATGCTCGCATTGAAGCCCTTCGCCGCCTGGGCCAGCACCGCCGCCGGGCGGGCATGCAAGCCGTTGGCATTGGGCAGCGTGAGGGGTTTGGAAAATAGCGCGTCGCCCTCCTCTTCCTCGTCGTTGGCCGCACGGATTACCGGGGTCACCCGCAGCAACGGTTGCCCGGCGGCGACTAGCCCGGTGTCCGTTGCCAGCAGCACAAATGGCTCGCCGCTGACCACCAGCATCAGGGTCAGCAGGCTGCGAGCATTGAGCGCGATAAAGTCGGCATCAAACTCGATCAACGGCTGACCCGCCTCGACCCGCTGGCCTTCCTCGACCAGCCGGGTGAAGCCCTTGCCCGCCAGGTTCACGGTATCCAGGCCGATATGCATCAGCACCTGCACGCCGTAGTCGTCGGTGACGCTGACCGCATGCCCACTGTCCTGGACATTGCTGATCACCCCGGCCAGCGGCGCGCAGAGGGTCTGCGAGGTGGGGTCGATACACACGCCATCGCCGATCAGGCGACTGGAGAACACCGGATCCGGCACCTGGTCCAGGGGCAACAGCACACCCGCCAGGGGCGCCAGCAGTTCCAGGGGTTGAGTTGTGGTCATGACATCACCTGCTGTTTGGTTCTGTAAAAATCATCGGCCGAGTACAAATCCCGGGGTGAAATGGGCCCCAGTGGGAGCTGGCTTGCCTGCGATTGCATCAATACGGTTGCACTGGAACACCGAGCCGCCGGTATCGCGGGCAAGCCCGGCTCCCACATAAAGCCGGTGTTTATTTCCACCAGTATTCGACCTGCACACCGAAGTTGGAGCCATGCCGCGCGGTGCCGTAGGAGCCGGTGTCGGACAACGCCGAACCCGCCGCCAGTTCATTGGCCGCGCGCTTGGCCGCTTCGTTCCAGGTGGCATAGGTGTAGTACAAACGCACCTCCGGCCGCGCCCAGAAATCCGGGCCTTTGGGCGACCAGGTCGGGGCGAAGGTGAATTTGCTGAGTTTGCGCGTGCCGCCGCTGGCGTCGACCTGATCATGCCCCAGTTCGGTGACCAGCTTGAACTGCTCGCTGATGGCATACGCCGGGCGCACACCGATGGACATCCAGGTCTGGTCCTGGCTGCCGGGGCGCACGTCTTTCTGGTACACCGCCTCGACCTGGCCGCCAAAACGCGGGGTCACTTGCCAGTCGAAAAACTCCACCGCGCGGTAGCTTTTGCTGCTGCGCTCCAGTGCCGTGTTGCCGGTGTAGCCAAGGCCAGTGCCCGGCCCTTCGCCGTACTGCAGGGCGAACTTGTTCTTGCCACCGAGGAACGCGGCCTGCACATGCTGCGCAGTGAGGGCCCAGCCACTGTGGGTGTCGCGCCCGCCCGCCTGTTCGATATAGCTCAGGCCCAGCTCCAGCTCGCCGCCGGGGTTGGTCTTGAAGCCTGCGACGTTGAAGTCGTGACGGGTGGCGTATTCCTTCTGGTACAGGTTGTCCTTGCGCGACAGGGCGTAGCTGTATTTCAGATCGCCGATTAGCACGTCCTCGATGCCACCGCCGGTGGCGCTCTGGTTCCAGTAGTAGAAGTCGGAAATATGGATGTCATTACGTTTGTAGTAGCGCCGGCCGGCCCACAATGAGCCGCCATTGAGGCTGGGCATATTCGACCACTGCGCATACATCTGCGGCATGCGCGCCGAGCCGTTGTTTTCGCCCTGGAACTTCAGCTCGCGGTCGTACTTGTTGTACAGCGAGGCCATGGCATCCACGCTCAGCACCGAGCCGTCATCCAGGGTGAACAGGTCCTGGCGCAACTCCAGCTCGGCATATTGTTCGCATTCGTTGCCCAGGCGGTATTTGGATTGGGCGCCCGGCAGTTGGAAACATTGCTGCGGGCCGCTGCCGGTCGAGGTGCCGGCGCCGCTGCGCAGGTAGCCGGCAAACTCCAGGGCATGCGCCGCCAGGGGCAGGGTCAGACAGGATGCAACGAGGCCCAGCTTTATTGTTGTTTTCATGAAGCGCTCCATTATTTTTTCTTATTTTTTCCCTGTCGGAGCCGGCAAGCCGGCGCCTGAAAAGGGGATGTTTCAGTCGGTCAGGTGCAGCACAAAAGACTCGTAAGGACGCAAGATGACCGTGTCCGTGGGTACCGGGCAGTCGGGGTAGTTGCTGATCAGCAGGCGTTGCTCACTCGCCGCGCTGATCAGGTTGTTGGGCAACTGGATTTCGCAGGGCTGGCCATAGAAGTTGTTCAGCACCAACAGGCGCTCGCCATGGCCTTCACGCAGGTACGCCCAGACCTTGTCGTGGTCCTGCAGCAGTTGGCGGTAGACGCCTTCTTGAATCAGCGGCTCAAGGCGCCGCAAGGCGATCAGCGCGCGGTAGTGATGCAGCACCGAATCCGGGTCATCCAGCTGGCTCTGGACATTGATCTGCGCCGCATTGGCCGGGATGCCGATCCACGGTTCAGCGCGGCTGAAACCGGCATTGGCCTGGCTGCTATCCCACTGCATCGGGGTGCGGCCGTTATCGCGGGATTTCTGCTTGATCGCGGCCATGCTCGAGGCCTCGGACTCACCGGCATCGCGCTTGAGGCGGTAGATGTTCAGGGTCTCGACATCACGGTACTGCTCGATGCTGTCGAAGCCCGGATTGGTCATGCCCAGCTCTTCGCCCTGGTACACAAACGGCGTGCCCTGGAGGAAGTGCAAGGCCGTGGCAAGCATCTTGGCTGAGACCACGCGGTACTCGCCGTCATCGCCAAAGCGCGAAACCACCCGCGGCTGATCATGGTTACACCAGAACAACGCGTTCCAGCCGCCCCCGGCCTGCATGCCCAGTTGCCAGTCGGAGAAAATCCGTTTGAGTTGCTGGAAGTCGAAGTCGGCGCGCACCCACTTTTGCAGGTTGGGGTAGTCGACTTTCAGGTGATGAAAGTTGAAGGTCATCGACAGCTCTTTCGACTCTGGTCGCGAGTAGCGAATGCAGTGTTCGAGGCTGGTGGAGGACATCTCGCCGACGTTGATCAGCGCGTGGCCCTCGAACACTTCGCGGTGCATTTCCTGCAGGTAGGCATGCACATTCGGCCCATCGGTGTAGAAGCGCCGGCCATCGCTGTTGTCTTCGGGAAAATCCGCCGGCTTGGAGATCAGGTTGATCACGTCCAGACGGAAGCCGCCCACGCCCTTGTCACGCCAGAAGCGCATGAGTTTGTAGACTTCGGCGCGCACCTTGGGGTTGTCCCAATTGAGGTCGGCCTGGGTGTGGTCGAACAGGTGCAGGAAGTACTGGCCAGTCTGCGCCTCGTATTCCCAGGCCGAGCCGCCGAACTTGGATTCCCAGTTATTGGGCTGGTCGCGCCAGATGTAGAAGTCGCGGTACGGGTTGTCGAGGCTGCTGCGCGCCTGCTGGAACCACTCGTGCTCGATGGAGGTGTGGTTGACCACGATATCGAGCATCAGCTTGATGCCGCGCTTGGCCGCTTCGCTGATCAGCAGGTCGCAGTCGGCCATGGTCCCGTAGCTGGGGTCGATGGCGTAGTAGTCGCTGATGTCATAGCCATTGTCGCGCTGGGGCGAGCGCAGGAACGGGGTGATCCACAGGCAATCGACGCCCAGCCACTGGAGGTAGTCGAGTTTGTCCACGATGCCCAGCAGGTCACCGGTGGCGTTACCCGCATGGCTGTGGAAGCTTTTGGGGTAGATCTGGTAGATCACCGAGTGTTGCCAGTCTTGCATGGTGGGCTCCTTCAGTAGAGTGGTGTGCTGGTCTTGCGGGCCTCATCGCGGGCAAGCCCGGCTCCCACAGAGGAACGCATTCCAGATGTGGGAGCTGGCTTGCCTGCGATGGCGATCTATCAGGCGACGCGATAACCCGGCCGAACAATTTTCATGCTCAACCCACAGGTCAGAACAAACGGCACGACAATCGCGATGACCATGCCGATCACAAACATCGCGATGGATTGCGGCACGATCGAAATAAATCCGGGCAGGCCGCCCACGCCGATGGCCGAGGCCTGCACCTTGTTCAGCGAGAGGAAAATGCTGCCCAGGGCCGAGCCCAGCAGGGCGGCATAGAACGGGAACTTGAAGCGCAGGTTCACCCCAAACATCGCCGGTTCAGTGATGCCGAAGTAAGCGGAAATCGCCGAGGTCGAGGCCATGCTTTTGTCCCGCGCATTGCGGCTCATGTAGAACACCCCGAGGGCCGCGCTGCCCTGGGCCAGGTTGGACATGACAATCATCGGCCAGATAAACGTGCCGCCCTGGGTCGAGATCAGCTGCAGGTCCACGGCAAGGAACATGTGGTGCATGCCGGTAATCACCAGCGGCGCATACAGCAGGCCGAAAATCGCCCCGCCCACCATTGGCGCCAGGTCAAACAGAGTGACCACGCCTTCGGTGATCAGGATGCCGAGGTGCCGGGTCACCGGGCCGATGATTGCCAGGGCCAACACGCCGGTGACGACGATGGTGGTGATCGGCACGACGAGCAATTGAATGGCATTCGGCACCCGCGCCCGCAGCCATTTTTCAATCACGCTCATAACGTAGGCGGCCATCAGAATCGGCAGGATCTGGCCTTGATAGCCGACCTTCTCGATCTGGAACCAGCCCAGAATATCGAAGTACGGCAAGCTCTGGCCGTCGAGCCCGGCCACCGCCTTGCCGTAGTTCCAGGCGTTGAGCAAGTCCGGATGAACCAGCATCAGGCCAAGCACGATGCCGAGGATTTCACTGCCGCCAAAGCGCTTGGCCGCCGACCAGCCCACCAGCGCCGGGAGGAACACAAACGAGGTGTTGGCCATCAGGTTGATCAGGCTCCACAGGCCATCCAGGTTCGGATAAGCCTCGAGCAAGGTCTGGCCCTCGATGAACATGCCCTTGGCGCCCATCAGGTTGTTGATGCCCATCAGCAGGCCGGCAATGATCAGCGCCGGCAGGATCGGCATGAACACATCGGAGAACACCCGCACCAGGCGCTGCATAGCGTTGGTCTTGTCGGCGCCCTTCTTCTTCACATCGGCAATGGTGGCGGCGGCCAGGCCAGTCTGCTCGCGCAGGGCGGCGTAGACCTTTTCGACTTCGCCGGGGCCGATGACGATCTGGAACAGACCGCCGGTGAAGAACGAGCCCTTGACCAGGTCGACCTGGTTCAACGCACTGCCGTTGACCAGGCTCGGGTCCTTGAGGGCCAGGCGCAGGCGCGTCACGCAGTGGGCCGCCTGCTCAAGGTTATCGCTGCCCCCGAGGTTCTGGAGAATCTCGCGGGCGATGTTGGAATAGTCGTGGCTCATGCTTGTTCTTCCACTTTAGATTCTTGTTATTGGCAGCATGCCGAGGGCAAAAGTACTCGTACAGACGAGTTAAAGCAACAACTCGTCTGTACGAGTTACAAAAATAGTCGCCCACCGCTTTCCAAGGGGCCAATGGACAAAGCCCGCCTCTGCCACTAAGGTTCCTGCCTTGAACGCAAACGCGGCACAGAGCCCTCTCCATGAGTAAATACAACCAGATCTACACCGATCTGCTTGCCAGCATCACCACCGAACGCCTGCAACGCGGCACGCGCCTGCCCTCCGAAACCGAATTGATGGACACCTACCAGGCCAGCCGTGGCACCGTGCGTCGGGCCATCGAGCAATTGCAGGAGCGTGGGTTCGCGCAAAAAATCCATGGCAAGGGCACCTTCGTGCTGTCGCCCAACCCGATTGAGTTTCAACTGGGCGGCATCGTCAGCTTCCACGAAACCCACGCCGACCTGGGCGATGACGTACGCACCGAAGTGGTCGAGTTCACCCAACTCCCGCTGGAAGGCTCGCTGCTGCAACATATCGAGGCCGAGCCCGGCACCCTGATTACCCGCATCAAACGGGTGCGGCGCATCGGCGGCAAACGGGTGATCCTCGACATCAACCACTTCGTCGCCGAACTGATCCCCGGATTGGACCAGGCGATTGCCGAGCAGTCGATCTACGCCTTCATCGAACAGACCCTGCATCTGCAGATCAGCTACGCCCAGCGCACCATCGAAGCCCTGCCCCGCAGCAAGGACGACCAGGCGCACCTGGACCTCGACGGCCAGAGCCATGTGATTGTGGTGAGCAACCAGACATTTTTGCAGGACGGG
The DNA here is from genome assembly GCF_012985595.1 of Pseudomonas sp. WS 5411. NCBI lineage: Bacteria > Pseudomonadati > Pseudomonadota > Gammaproteobacteria > Pseudomonadales > Pseudomonadaceae > Pseudomonas > Pseudomonas sp. WS 5411. Next base: position 58,495 of record NZ_JAARMC010000013.1, on the reverse strand, counting down.
CGGCAGTTCGAATACACCGAGTCGCGGCATACGCTGGATAAGTTTTACTTCTCGGATATCGCACGGCGCTGAAGCAGGAAAGAGGAAAAGCCCTGTGAATATTCCAAACAAATGGCGTGAACAGTTCCCCCATGCGCTGATCGAGCAGCAGGCCATCGGCGAGTCGCGGGCTGACGTCTTCCGGCTACGCAGGGACAACGGCACGGACCTGTTCCTGGAGGCCGAGCCCCTCGTAGAACACGCCGAGCTTGCCGATGAAATCGAGCGCCTTCACTGGCTGCAACAGCAGGGCCTGCCGGCGCCGGTGGTGCTGGACGAGGTGCAGGAAAACCATCACCACTGGCTGCTGATGAGCGCCATCCCGGGACAGGACCTGGCCAGTAGCAGTGACCTTTCTGCCGCGCAGATCATCGACATCCTGGCCAACGCCCTGCGTACATTGCACCAGATCCCCGTGGCGCAATGCCCCTTCGATCACACCCTGGAACAGCGCGTCACCGTCGCCCAGGCACATATCAACGCCGGGCTGATTGATGTAACGGACTTCGACGATGAGCGATTGGGACGCAGCGCCACCGATGTGTTCGCCGAACTCCTGTCGACACGGCCCACCACCCATGACTTGGTGGTAACCCACGGCGACGCCTGCCTGCCGAACTTCATGGCAGCGGACGGTCACCTCAGTGGTTTTATCGACTGCGGCCGCCTGGGGGTCAGTGACCGTTATCAAGATCTGGCCCTGGCGGCCCGCAGTGTCGAGCGCAACTTGGGGCAGGAATGGGTCAGGCCGTTCTTTGAGAGGTATGGTGTGGAACCCGATGAGCAGCGAATGGCTTTTTACTGCCTGTTGGATGAGTTTTTCTAGTTACTCCTGAGCAGCCCTCGACACTACCTCGACAAGCTCGCTGATACGACGCATACGATATCCGAGCCAAACCATGAGGAAGAACGCCATGCTCACGAAGAGCCTGTTGCTGAGTTTTTGCGCTGTGTTATTGATTGGCTGCACAGGCAGGGGCTTTCAACCTCCGCCGCCGGAATTTACCAATTGGAAGAAGATCGGAGTGTCTGAAGAAGGCGTCAAGAGTGCTATGACCGCCTGCGGCTATACCAACCTGACAGGGACAGGGGACAGGACGCCGATTGACCAGGTACTCACGCAGTTTTATTGCATGAAAGACGCCGGCTTCAAGCGCACAGATAACATCGACCTGTGCAAGGAAGGCCGCATCGGCGAATCAACGGTGTGCGAAGGCCGCCGGTAACCCATTACCAAAAGCCCGCAATTAAGCGGGCTTCAGGGTACTTTTTGCTAGAGGGTGCCGGACAATGCCGGACATCCAATCATTCCCACTCAATCGTCGCCGGCGGCTTGCTCGACACGTCATACGTCACGCGCGAGATACCTTCGATTTCATTGATGATACGGCCGCTGACAGTCTCCAGCAGTTCGTACGGCAGGTGTGCCCAGCGGGCGGTCATGAAGTCGATGGTTTCTACGGCACGCAGGGCCACGACCCAGGCGTAGCGACGGCCATCGCCTACAACCCCAACCGATTTCACCGGTTGGAACACGACGAAGGCCTGGCTGACTTTGTGGTACCAGTCGGCCTTGCGCAGTTCTTCGATGAAGATGTGGTCGGCACGACGCAGCAGGTCGGCGTATTCCTTTTTCACTTCACCGAGGATGCGCACGCCCAGGCCCGGGCCTGGGAATGGGTGGCGGTAGACCATGTCGTACGGCAGGCCCAGTTCCAGGCCCAGACGGCGGACTTCGTCCTTGAACAGTTCGCGCAGCGGTTCTACCAGCTTGAGGTTCATTTCCTCAGGCAGGCCACCCACGTTGTGGTGGGACTTGATCACGTGGGCCTTGCCGCTCTTGGCGCCGGCCGACTCGATCACGTCGGGGTAGATGGTGCCCTGGGCGAGGTACTTGATGTTGTCCAGTTTGTTGGACTGGGCATCGAAGACGTCGATGAAGGTGCGACCGATGATCTTGCGCTTCTTCTCTGGGTCGGACTCGCCGGCCAGGTTGTTGAGGAACTGATCTTCGGCGTTGGCGCGGATCACCTTGACGCCCATGTTCTCGGCGAACATGGCCATCACTTGCTCGCCTTCGTGCAGGCGCAGCAGGCCGTTGTCGACGAATACGCAAGTCAGTTGGTCGCCGATGGCCTTGTGCAGCAGCGCAGCAACTACGGAGGAGTCAACGCCGCCGGACAGGCCGAGCAGGACGTTGTCAGTACCGACCTGGGCACGCACGTTGGCGATGGCGTCTTCAGCTATCTTCGACGGGGTCCACAGGGCTTCGCACTGGCAGATGTCGAGGATGAAGCGCGACAGGATGCGGCCGCCCTGCTTGGTGTGGGTCACTTCCGGGTGGAACTGCACGCCGTAGTAGCCGCGCTCGTCGTTGAACATGCCGGCAATCGGGCAGCTCGGCGTGCTGGCCAGGATGTGGAAGTCTTCCGGCATCTTGGTGACCTTGTCACCGTGGCTCATCCAGACGTCGAGGCCGAACAGGCCGTCGGCGTCGATGTGGTCTTCGATGCCGTCCAGCAGGCGGCTCTTGCCGACCACGTCGACACGGGCGTAACCGAATTCACGCAGTTCGGAACCTTCAACCTTGCCGCCCAGTTGCTCGGCCATGGTCTGCATGCCGTAGCAGATACCGAAGACCGGCACGCCCAAGTCGAACACCGCTTGCGGGCAACGCGGGCTGTTGGCTTCGTGCACGGACTCGGGGCCACCGGCCAGGATGACGCCTTTAGGGGCGAATTCGCGGATCGCTTCGTCATCCATGTCGAACGGGTGCAGTTCGCAGTACACGCCGATTTCACGCACGCGGCGGGCGATCAGCTGGGTGTACTGGGAACCGAAGTCGAGGATCAGGATGCGGTGGGCGTGAATGTCGAGGGCCATGAAGTCAGTCTCGTCTAATGAATCAGAAACAACTCGGGGCTGAAAGAACAGCCCCGGTTACTTAACGTTTTGCTGGAAGCCTCAACCTACGCGGTAGTTTGGCGCTTCCTTGGTGATCTGCACGTCGTGGACATGGGATTCAGCCATGCCGGCGCCGGTGATCCGTACGAACTCTGGCTTGGTGCGCATTTCTTCGATGTCGGCGCTGCCGGTGTAGCCCATCGAGGAACGCAGGCCGCCCATCAGTTGATGGATGATGGCGCTCAGGGTGCCCTTGTACGGCACACGGCCTTCGATGCCTTCCGGTACGAGCTTCTCGGCGCCTGCCGAGGAGTCCTGGAAGTAACGATCGGATGAACCTTGCGCCTGGGACATGGCGCCCAGCGAACCCATGCCACGGTAAGCCTTGTAGGAGCGGCCCTGGAACAGTTCGATCTCGCCTGGTGCTTCTTCGGTACCGGCGAACATCGAGCCCATCATCACGCAGGAGGCACCGGCTACGATGGCCTTGGACAGGTCACCGGAGAAACGGATGCCGCCGTCGGCGATCAACGGTACGCCAGTGCCTTCAAGGGCAGCGGCAACATTGGCGATGGCGCTGATTTGCGGCACGCCCACACCGGCGACGATCCGCGTGGTGCAGATCGAGCCAGGGCCGATACCGACCTTGACCGCGTCAGCGCCCGCTTCGGCCAGGGCCTTGGCCGCTGCGCCGGTGGCGATGTTGCCGCCGATCACCTGTACGTCAGGGAAGTTCTGCTTGACCCAGCGCACGCGGTCGATCACGCCTTTGGAGTGACCGTGGGCGGTGTCGACCACCACCACGTCAACCCCGGCAGCGACCAGGGCCGCAACGCGGTCGCCGGTGTCTTTACCAGTACCAACGGCGGCGCCAACGCGCAGACGACCTTGGTCATCCTTGCTGGCCAGCGGGTAAGCCTTGGCTTTTTCGATGTCGTTGACGGTCATCATGCCTTTGAGGGCGAATTTGTCGTCGACGATCAGCACGCGCTCGATGCGGTGCTTGTGCAGCAGTTCACGCACATCGTTCTTGTCGGCGCCTTCCTTGACCGTGACGAGGCGCTCTTTAGGCGTCATCACTTCACGGACGGTGACTTCAAGACGGTTTTCGAAGCGCACGTCACGGGAAGTGACGATGCCGACCAGGTCGCCATCATGCAGCACGGGAACACCGGAGATGTTGTGCAGGCGGGTCAGGTCGAACAGGTCGCGTACGGTGGCGTCGGCTTCGATGGTGATTGGATCTTTCACCACACCGGCTTCGTAACGCTTGACCTTGCGCACTTCGGCAGCTTGCTGCTCGATGGTCATGTTCTTGTGGATGATGCCGATGCCGCCTTCCTGAGCCATGGCGATTGCCAAACGGGCTTCGGTGACGGTGTCCATGGCAGCGGAAACCAGGGGAATATTCAGCTCGATGCCACGGGTTAGGCGGGTCTTGAGACTGACTTCGTTAGGAAGCACCTCGGAATAACCGGGCACTAAGAGAATGTCGTCGAATGTCAGAGCTTCTTGGCTGATACGCAGCATCGCGGGGGCTCCCGAGCGGGAAAATGGAAGCGCGTCATTATACTCAGACACCCCTCGGGCCTCAACGTAAAACTCTGACAAACTTGGTAATACTGATAGATGGGGAATTTCCAGGCCCTGATCGTTCCCAGGCGGAGCGTGGGAATGATCGGGGCGCTCCTAGAGTTCGACTTTGACCCAGCTGATTTTCTGATCGAGCCAGTCGGCAAACTCGTCGATAAAGCTCTGCTTGAAACCCGCTTCCGCCCAGTTGTTGAAGATGAAGCCCAGGTTGGAGAAGCCGCATTCCTGCAGGAACAGAAACCCGTTGATGTCATCTTCATGCCCACACAACGGGCAGGTGAAGTTGTCGGTGTGGCCGGGCATCCAGTCTTCCAGGCTGTCGAACAGCGCCTCGCCGACTTCTTTAAGGCATTCCGGGCAGCCGGCTTCTTCGAGAAAGCCCTTGGCCGGAGTGTAGATGCAGCGTTTGTAGATGATTTCCAGGCCATTGACCGGCTCGTTGAACGGCAGCGCCTCGGGGTGCAGCACCACGGCGCGGGCACCGTCGGCCAGGGCGTAGCCCATACGGTTGCCGGTGCGCCCGCAGGTGGTCAGTTCTTCCTTGATGATGTTCTTGCGCACCAGCCAGCGCACGATGGCCCGGGCGCGGGGTTCGTGGACGGGCAAGGTGGAGATTTTCGGGACAAGGATGCTTTGGGAATTCATGGGAGTCCTGCGGTGTGGCGTCTGACGCCATCGCGGGCAAGCCCGCTCCCACATTCGATTGCATTTCAATGTGGGAGCGGGCTCGCCCGCGATGAGGCCCTAGAGCCCGGCAGCTTAATCCCTGAAACCCACAGGTCAAGTACTCAAATACCGCCCAATCAAGGCAATGCCACTGGCCAGCACCAACCATGTCACCAAGCGCACAAACGCCTCACGGGACATGCGCAGGGTCAATCGCCGCCCCGCCCACAGCCCCAGGGCCATCGCCGGCAACAGGCACACCGCCAACATCAGCAGCGGCAACTCGGCATACACCCCGGCGATCAAAAACAGACTCAGGCGCACCACCGTGCTCGCGCTGATCAGCGCGCTTTGGGTCGCCCGCGCGCCGTCCTTGGGCAGGCGGCTGTTCAGATAGATCGCATATAAAAAGCCGCCACTGCCAAACAACGCACCAAACAATCCGCCCACCACGCCCATGGGGACCGACCAGCCGGCAGCCAGGGCCGTGGGCTTGGCCCTTACCGCCAGGCTGTAGATGGCATAGGTGCTGATAAACAGGCCCATCAACAGCAGCAGCAGGTCCGAGTGCAGGTTGAGCAAGAAGATCACGCCGAGGGTGCAGCCAATCGCCATGCACGGCAGTAACCGCAACAGCTCCGGCTTGACCACATCCCGCCGCGATTGCAGCAGGCTGCCAAAGGCCGCGACGAAATCCAGCAGCACCAGCAGCGGGATGATCTTCGACAGCGGCATAAACATAATCAGGATCGGCCCGGCCACCAGCGCCGTGCCGAAGCCGGCGATGCCAAACACGATGTAGGCCAGGGCAATCCCCAGGCCGATTACCAACCAGTCCAGCGCCCCGAACGACCACTGCCCCATCAATTCAACCAGGCTCATGCAATATTCCTTGTCAGCGATGGCCCTCACTTTAGCCAAGCGGATGGGTTGCGACTAATATCTTCCAAGCCCTCCACCTATCTCGAAAAGGCATGACTCGTGATTTCCACCCGGCAACTGCGTTACTTCGTCGAAATCGCCGAGAGCGGCAGCTTCAGCGCCGCCGCCGAGCGCCTGTTTGTCGCGCAATCGGCCCTTAGCCGGCAGATCAAGGAGCTGGAAATTATCCTGCAAACCCCGCTGTTCGAGCGCACCGCCCGCCAACCCAGACTGACCGCCGCCGGCGAGGCGTTTTATCCACGGGCGCGCAACCTGCTGGGCGAGTTGCACAAGGCCAGTGAACTGGCGACCCAGGTCGGCCACGGCCAGCTCGGCACCCTGCGCCTGAGCCACTCCAGCACAGTGCCGATGAGTGGGCGGGTACTGCGCGGGATCAGCACCTGGCTGGAACAGTGCCCAGGGGTGTCGATGGATATCGTCAAACTGTCCTCCGAAGCGCAGTTGGAAGACATTGCCGATGGTCGCCTGGAGGTCGGCCTGCTGCGCCTGCCGGTACTGCGTCAGCGCGAAGGGGTGCGCATCGTGCCTTTATATAAGGAGCCACTGTTGCTGGCCGTGCCGCCAGCGCACCCTTTGGCCCAGCACACATCGGCCATTGAACTGGCACAGTTGAAGGACGAAGCGTTTATCTCGATCCCCCACCCGCAACGCGGGGGTCTGAGTTATCTGTCGGCCGAATTGTGCATGCGTGCCGGATTTTTCCCCAAGGCCGCACGGGTGATGTCGCGCAAGACCACCCAGTTGCAGCTGATCCAGGCGGGGTTTGGCATTGCCCTGCTGCCCGAGTCGATGCGCGATATTGCCCCAGCCAATATTCACTTCCTGCCCCTGGCCGACCCCGATTGCCACAGCACCGTGGCCCTGGCCTGCGCGCAGGCGCCGAGCGCGTTGGTGGCGCAGTTCTGTCAAACCTTGGGCGAATGCCTATAAACTGCCGCCCATGACTAAAGATCTCTTCCCATGATTAAAGACCCGTTTGCCCGCCTGGGCCTGGACCGCGAAGTCCTGACTGTCAGCCAGCTCAACGGCCGCGCGCGGGTGTTGCTGGAAGACGTGTTCACCAATATCTGGGTCGAAGGCGAGATCTCCAACCTCGCCCGCCCCGCCTCCGGCCATGTGTACTTCACCCTCAAGGACAGCGGCGCACAGGTGCGTTGTGCACTGTTTCGCAACAATGCCGCACGGGTGCGTCAGGCACTGAAGGATGGCCTGGCGGTCAAGGTGCGGGGCAAGGTCTCGCTGTTCGAGGGCCGTGGCGACTATCAGTTGATCCTCGACACCGTGGAACCGGCCGGTGATGGCGCGTTGCGCCTGGCCTTCGACGCCTTGAAGGAAAAGCTCAGCGCCGAAGGCTTGTTCAGTGCCGAGCGCAAGGTGGCGCTACCGGCCCATCCACGCCGCATCGGGATTATCAGTTCGCCCACGGGCGCGGTGATTCGCGACATCATCAGTGTGTTCGGCCGCCGTGCGCCGAACGTGCAACTGACCCTGATCCCCACTGCCGTGCAAGGCCGCGAAGCCGTGGCGCAGATTGTCCGCGCCCTCAAGCTGGCGGATGCCCGTGGCTTCGACGCGCTGATCCTGGCCCGTGGCGGCGGCTCCCTGGAAGACCTCTGGTGCTTCAACGAAGAAGCCGTGGCGCGGGCCATTGATGCCTGTATCACGCCCATCGTCAGTGCGGTCGGCCATGAGACCGATGTGTCCATCAGTGACTTCGTGGCCGATGTGCGTGCGCCTACGCCGTCGGCGGCGGCTGAGTTGCTGGCGCCGGATGCGAGCAATCTGGTGCGCCAGGTCGAAAGCCTGCACCGGCGCCTGGTGATGCTGATGCGCAATCGCCTGACCCACGACCGCCTGCGCCTGGAAGGCATGGCCCGCCGCCTGCGTCACCCCGGTGAGCGCCTGCGCCAGCAGGCCCAGCGCCTGGATGACCTGGATATGCGCCTGCGCCGCGCGTTCGAGCGCAGCCTCAACACCCGCCGCGAACGCCTGATCCGCCTGGAAACGCGCCTGGCCGGGCAGCATCCGGGGCGGCAACTGGCTCTGCTGCGCCAGCGCCTGGACAGCCTCGCCGAGCGCCTGCCCCGGGCCATGCGCGAGGGCCTCAAGGCCCGTCGTCTGCAACTGCAAAGCCAGGTGCAGACGTTGCAGGTGGTCAGCCCGCTGGCGACCCTGGGCCGTGGCTACAGCATCCTGTTGGACGAGCGCGGCCAGGCGATTCGCAATGCCGCGCAAACCCACACCGGCCAACGCCTGACCGCGCGCCTCGGTGAAGGCCAATTGCAAGTGCGGGTGGAAGATAACCACCTGACACCCGTCACCCTTTCATTACTGGATTGATTGATGCCTCGTCTATTTAGCCTGCTGATGCTGCTGTGCCTCGCCTTCAATGCCCACGCCGACAGCTACATCACCCGCACCCTGAACAAGCCGGTACCCGGCGGTGTGGCCGTGGTCGACCTGGGCCCCGCCGCCGCCGCACCGAAAGCCACCTACCAGGGCAAACCGGTGCTGGTGGTCAAGGAACAGGACAACTGGCTGGCGATTGTCGGCATCCCATTGACGGTAAAGCCCGGTAACGAGCGCATCAGCAGCGGTGGGCGCACCCTGCCGTTTATCGTCGGTTTCAAGAAGTACCCGGAACAGCGCATCACCCTGAAGAACAAAAGCCAGGTCAACCCCGCTCCGGCGCAGCTCAAGCGCATCGAAGGCGAACTGGCCGCGCAACTCAAGGCTTACCGCAGCTTCAGCCCGAACCTGCCAAGCAACCTGGTGTTGGACAAACCAGTGAACGGCCCGCTGTCGAGCAAGTTCGGCGTGCGTCGCTTCTTCAACGGTGAAGAACGCAACCCGCACTCGGGCCTGGACTTCGCGGTGCCTGCCGGCACGCCGATCAAGACCCCGGCCAATGGCAAGGTGATTCTGGTGGGCAATTATTTCTTCAACGGCAATACGGTGTTTGTCGATCATGGCCAGGGCTTTATCAGCATGTTCTGCCATATGTCGAAGATTGACGTGAAGGTGGGCCAGCAATTGGTGCGTGGAACGGTGGTGGGCAAGGTCGGAGCGACGGGCCGGGCGACCGGGCCGCATATGCACTGGAATATCAGCTTGAATGATGCGCGGGTCGATCCGGCGATCTTTATTGGGGCGTTCCAGCCTTGATGTGATCGCTGGGCATACGGGCGTTATCGCGGTGCAACGATTCAACGTGCCCGCGATGACGCCAGCTCAATTCCACTGATTGCGCATCCTGAAACCCTCACGCAAACAAAACAAAGCCTTGAGCGTTTACCAACCATAAAATCTCGTTTCTTACAGAAATAGCAGAACTTCTCTCAATTTTTTTCGACTGCTTGCCATCTTTCACCCCGACGGTTAGGGTTGAGCTTATGAAAACCTCTCACACCCTCATTCAGCTCCGCCAGCACCGCAGCCTGTGCCTCGTCAGCGCACGACTGCCAGGCTGAATCGATCTGCCTCGTCCCCGGTTTGCATCCCTAATAAACGCTTTCTGGCAGGCCGCCTCTTCTCGGCCCTACAACAAGGATTCTTCTGATGAGCATGCTCAAAGACCCGTCTTCGAAATACCGCGCATTCCCGACCATTGATATCCCGGACCGCACCTGGCCGTCGAAGACCATCACCACCGCGCCGATCTGGTGCAGCTCCGACTTGCGCGACGGCAACCAGTCGCTGATCGAACCGATGGATGCGGTGAAAAAACTGCGCTTCTGGAAAACCCTGGTCGCGGTGGGCGTAAAGGAAATCGAAGCCTCGTTCCCGGCCGCTTCGCAGACCGACTTTGACTTCGTGCGCACCCTGATCGAAGACAACCACATCCCCGAGGACACCACCATCCAGGTGCTGACCCAGGGCCGTGAAGACTTGATCGCCCGCACCTTCGAATCCCTTCGCGGCGCCAAGAAAGCCATCGTGCACTTGTACAACGCTACCTCGCCGTCCTTCCGCCGTATTGTGTTCAACCAGGACAAGGACGGGATCAAGGCCATCGCGGTCGACGCGGCCAAGCTGTTCGTCAAGTACGCCGCCCAGCAGCCGGAAACCCAGTGGACCTTCGAATACTCCCCGGAGACCTTCAGCGCTACTGAACTGGAATTCGCCAAGGAAGTGTGTGACGCGGTGATCGAGGTGTGGAACCCGACGCCTGAGCACAAGATGATCCTCAACCTGCCGGCCACCGTGGAATGCGCCACGCCGAATATCTATGCCGACCAGATCGAGTGGTTCGGTCGCCATATCAACCGTCGTGACAGCGTGATCATCAGCCTGCACACCCACAACGACCGTGGCACCGGTGTCGCGGCTACCGAGTTGGGCCTGATGGCTGGCGCCGACCGTGTCGAAGGCTGCCTGTTCGGCAACGGCGAGCGTACCGGTAACGTTGACCTGGTCACTGTGGCGTTGAACCTCTACACCCAGGGTGTGGACCCTGAGCTGGACTTCTCCGACATCGACGGCGTGCGCAAAGTGGTCGAGGAATGCAACCAGATCCCGGTGCACCCACGTCACCCATATGTCGGCGACCTGGTCCACACCGCATTCTCCGGCTCCCACCAGGATGCGATCCGCAAGGGCTTCGCCCAGCAGAAACCGGATACCTTGTGGGAAGTGCCTTACCTGCCAATCGACCCGGCTGACATTGGCCGCAGCTACGAGGCGGTGATCCGCGTCAACAGCCAGTCGGGCAAAGGCGGCATCGCCTACCTGCTGGAGCAGGAATACGGCATCAGCTTGCCACGCCGCATGCAGATCGAGTTCAGCCAGGTGGTACAGGCCGAAACCGACCGTGTGGGCCTGGAAATGACCGCCGCGCAGATCCACGCGTTGTTGCAGCGTGAATACCTGCAAGCCAACACCCCGTACGCGTTGGTCAGCCATCGCCTGCAGGAAGAAAACGGCAACAGCTCGGTAGAAGTCGAAGTCTCCGGCAAGGGCCAGGGCGAAACCAACCTGCGCTGGCACGGCAAGGGCAATGGCGCACTGGAAGCACTGGTGGCCGGCCTGCCGATTGGGGTCGAGATCATGGACTACAACGAACATGCGATCGGCGCGGGGACCAATGCCAAGGCCGCGGCTTACATCGAGCTGCGCGTGAACGGCGAACGCCCGGTGCATGGCGTGGGGATTGATGAAAACATCACCACCGCCAGCTTCAAAGCGGTGTTCAGCGCCCTGAACCGCTCGTTGAGCCAGCTGGAAGCGAAAGCAGCGTAACTGACCGCTGAAAAGCCAAAGGCCCCTGGATGCGAATCCAGGGGCCTTTTTAGTTTGGGGTTGTGGTGGTGCTGATGGCCTCATCGCGGCATAGATATCTACACAACTCTTTTATCTAGTGCTTATTGGGTTTGTGTACATATCCGTTGCTGCGGTCATGGCCACTTAGGGTTCCGCCCTGACGGCCAGCGTGGTTTAACGGGGCGCCTAAGATCAAAAGCCAGATCAAAAGCAGAACAACAGCAACAGCAACAGCAAAGCCGGGGCGCGAAGCTGCATTCCCCCTTGTGGGAGCTGGCTTGCCTGCGAAGGCGGTGTATCAGCCAATACATTTATCGACTGATACACCGCCTTCGCAGGCAAGCCAGCTCCCACAGGTATATGCGTACATCTCGACGATCAGGTCGGCTGTCAGGCCGCCTCGCTTTGCTTTTGATCTTAGGCGCCCCGTTAAACCACGCTGGCCGTCAGGGCGGAACCCTAAGTGGCCATAACCGAAGCAACGGATATGTACACAAACCTAAGAATCACTAAAAAGATGTGTAGATAGCTATCCCACTGACAACAGGCCCCTGTCAGACAAACTGAAAACTATCGGCATCCAGATTTGCCGGAAACCGCGTGCGATAGTCCGCCAATTGCGCCGCGTCCAGGCACACCTGGAACACCCCGTCCGCCTCCCCTGCGCTCAGCAGGCTTTCGCCCTGAAAGTCCAGGACCTGGCTGTCGCCGGTGTAGGCAAAGCCCTTGCCATCCGTACCCACTCGGTTCACCGCCGCCACATAACACAGGTTTTCGATGGCCCGAGCCGGCAACAGGCGGTTCCAGTGCTGGCGCCGTGCACCCGGCCAGTTGGCGGTATACAGCAGCAGGTCAGTGTCCTGGGCATCACGGCTCCACACCGGGAAGCGCAGGTCATAGCAGATCAGCGGGCGAACCCGCCAACCCTTGAGCTCGAACTGCACCTGGCGCTCGCCGGGGGTGTAGTGATTGTGTTCACCGGCCATGCGAAACAGGTGGCGCTTGTCGTAGTGCAACACCTCGCCATCGGGCCGCGCCCACAACAGGCGGTTGCGGTGGCTGCCGTCAGCGGCCTGGATGATCACGCTGCCGGTAATCACCGCGTTGTACTTCCGGGCCTGGGTCTTGAGCCATTCATGGGTCGGGCCGTTTTCGGCTTCGGCCAGCAATTGGGACTCCATGGAAAAGCCGGTGGTGAACATTTCCGGCAGCACGATCAGGTCGGCGCCCCTGGCCTGCTCCAGCAGCAGCTCGAAATGCTCCAGGTTGGCCTGGCGGTCATGCCAGGCCAGGGTGGTCTGCACCAGTGCAATGTTCAGGTCGGGTAAAGCACTCAGATCACGCATAGTTTCTCGGCTGCTTGACGCAGCGTCTCCTCGCGTTTGGCAAAGCACAGGCGCACCAGGCGCTGGCCTTGGGGTGGGGTCCGATAGAACACCGAGACCGGAATTGTCGCCACGCCATGCTCGCGGGTCATCCACAGCGACATGGCCACGTCATCCAGGTCCGGGCGAATCTGTGAGTAATCCACCAGTTGAAAGTAAGTACCGGCCACCCGCGTAAACCTGAAACGCGAGGGGGCCAGCAGATCGCAGAACAGGTCACGTTTGGCCTGGTAGAAAGCGGGCAGTTCCTCGACATGCTCCGGGTGTTCGGCCATAAAGTCGGCCAGGGCATACTGCAATGGCGTAACACCGCAGAAACTGACGTATTGATGCACCTTGCGCAGCTCCGCACTCAAGGCCGCTGGCGCCACCACGTAGCCGGTCTTCCAGCCGGTGACGTGGTAGGTCTTGCCAAAGGAGCTGACCACGAACGCGCGCTGATACAGCTCTTCGTGGGCCAGGACGCTGACGTGGGGTACGCCATCGAATACCAGGTGCTCGTAGACCTCATCGCTGACCAGATAGATATCGCGATCGCGGATCAGCTCGGCCAATTGGTCGAGCTCGGCGCGAGTGATCAGGGCACCACTGGGATTGTGCGGGGTGTTGAGGATGATCATGCGTGTACGCGGGGTCAGCGCGGCCTTGATCTGTTCGAAATCCAGGCTGAAATCCGCCAGCCCCAGTTGCACATGTACACAACGCCCTCCAGCCAGCTCCACCGAAGGCTCGTAGCTGTCGTAGCACGGGTCAAAGACGATCACTTCGTCACCGCTGCGGATCACTGCCTGGATCGCACAAAAAATCGCCTGGGTGGCGCCGGGGGTGATGGTCACTTCGCTGTCGGGATTGACCGACACGCCGTAGCTGCGACCGATCTTGGCTGCCACTTGCTGACGCAGGGCCGGCAGGCCGGTCATCGGCGCGTATTGGTTATGACCACTGGCAACGTGTTTGCCCACCGCGTCGAGCAAGGCCTGGGGACCATTGAAATCAGGAAAACCCTGGGACAGGTTCAACGCGCCAGTTTCGGCAGCGAGTTGCGACATGGTGGTGAAAATGGTGGTGCCGACGTTCGGCAACTTGCTGGTGATCATGCGGTGGGCCCCTGGCGGTGAGTTACAAGTTGTAAGCTGCATGCGCCGAGGGGTCAATCGTGAGGCACAAAAAAGGGCTCATTCAGAGCCCTTTTTGGGTAACGCCTAACGTCTGTAGGAACTGGCTTGCCTGGGATGGCGCTGGGTCAGTCAGCAGGTTGGTGTCTGATCTATCGCTATCGCGGGCAAGCCCGCTCCCATACAAGCCCGCTCCACTGTCAGCGGCGGTCTTTACGCTTTTTGTCAGCCTTTTTGTTGTGGCTCATCAAGCGACGTTTCTTGTTCACTTGGCGGTCAGTCAGGCTGTTCTTGTTACCTTCGTACGGGTTCTCGCCACCTTTGAACTCGATGCGGATCGGTGTGCCGACCAGCTTCAAGACACGGCGGTAAGTGTTTTCCAGGTAACGCACGTAGGACTTGGGCACCTTCTCGATCTGGTTACCGTGGATCACGATAATCGGCGGGTTGGCCCCACCCAAGTGGGCGTAACGCAGCTTGATCCGGCGGTTGTTGACCATCGGTGGCGCATGTTCGCCCACCGCGTCTTCAAGGATCTGGGTCAGGCGGTTGGTCGGCCAGCGGGTGACCGCCGACTTGAACGAGTTCTGTACCGAAGCGTAGAGGTTGCCCACGCCAGTACCGTGCAGCGCCGAGATAAAGTGGATATCGGCGAAGTCGACGAAGAACAACCGGCGTTGCAACTCGACCTTGACGAAGTCACGCTCGCTTGGGGTCATGCCGTCCCATTTGTTGATCGCGATCACCAACGCCCGACCAGCCTCCAGGGCAAAGCCCAGCAGGTTGAGGTCGTGGTCGACCACGCCTTCGCGGGCGTCCATGACGAAGATCACCACGTTGGCGTCTTTGATCGCCTGCAGGGTTTTGACCACCGAGAACTTTTCAACTTCCTCGTGGATCTTGCCGCGCTTGCGCACACCGGCGGTGTCGATCAGCGTGTACTTCTCGTCGTTACGCTCGAACGGGATGTAGATGCTGTCGCGGGTGGTGCCGGGCTGGTCGTAGACGATTACCCGGTCTTCACCGAGCATTCGGTTGACCAGGGTCGACTTGCCCACGTTGGGGCGGCCGATGATAGCGATCTTGATCCCGTCTTTTTCACTCGGGCCAGGAATGCGCTTGGCTTCCTCACCTTCGGCGACGATCTCTTCTTCGCCTTCAACTTCTTCGGCGTCATCCTTGGGGAAGTCGCGCAGGGCGATTTCCAGCATCTGGGTGATACCGCGACCGTGGGCACCGGCAACAGGAATCGCGTCACCCAGGCCCATCGGGCTGAATTCGGCACGGGCCGCTTCAGGATCGATGTTGTCGATCTTGTTGGCGATCAAATAGGAGCGCTTGTTACGTTTGCGCAAGTGCTCGCCGATCATCTGGTCGGCGGCGGTGTAGCCCGCACGGGCGTCCACCAGGAACAACACGACATCGGCTTCTTCAATGGCCAGCAGCGACTGCTCGGCCATCTTTTCGTCCATGCCATGCTCGTCACCGGAGATACCACCGGTGTCGACAATAATATAGGAGCGCCCTTGCCACTTTGCCTCACCGTATTGGCGATCACGGGTCAGACCGGACAAGTCGCCGACGATGGCGTCGCGAGTCCTGGTCAGGCGGTTGAACAAGGTGGACTTGCCGACGTTAGGTCGGCCCACCAGGGCGATTACGGGAACCATGCGGCTCTCCACTGCGTTATTTCAGAAAATACAAAAGCCGCTGCAAGGCAGCGGCTGGTGCTCGGGGCAACACCCGAAGGTGTCGCATGCCCTGCCGAAGCAGGGCCGCCTGGGGGTTACCCCAAGCATAGTTCTTACTTGATGGTCAGGGCTTCCAGCTTGCCGCTGTTACCAAACACATAAAGCATGTTGCCTACTACCAGCGGACGCGCACGCAGGCCGTCGCTGTCGATACGTTCACGGCCGACAAAGCGACCATCTACCTGGCTCAGCAGGTGCAGGTACCCTTCCAGGTCGCCTACCGCTACATAGCTGGAGAACACTTCCGGAGCCGACAGTTGACGGCGAGCCAGCGAGTCATTGCTCCACAGGGCTGTGGTGGAACGCTCATCGACGCTTTCAACGGTGCCCGATGCCAGGCTCACGTAGACGCTGCCAAAACCTTGGGCGACACCGGCGTAGCTGGAGGCATCACGCTGCCAGAGGACGCGGCCGCTTTGCAGGTCCAGCGCCGCGACACGGCCCTGGTAAGTGGCGACGTACAGGGTTTCACCCGACAGCAGCAAGCCGCCGTCGATGTCCACCACACGGTCCAGCTCGGAACGACCTTGCGGAATGGCGACCCGCGATTCCCAGGCTGGCACGCCGTTCTGGGTATCCAGGGCGACCACTTTACCGGTCGAAAGACCTGCCAGCGCCAGGTTATTGGTCACAACCGGACCACTGGTACCGCGCAACGTCAACACCGCAGGGGTGCTGTCGTACAGCCAGCGCTGCTCGCCGGTGTTGGCGTCAAGACCGATGACACGGTCATCCTGGGTCTGCACCACGACGATATCGCCGTTGGTGGCAGGCGGTGCGAGGACTTCACTGGTCACGCGAGCGCGCCATTTCTCTTCACCGGTGCTCGAATCCAGGGCCACGACTTCGCCTTTCAGCGTACCGATCATCACCATGCCGTAACCCACGCCGACGGCGCCGGAAACAGGCAGTTCGAGGTCTTTCTTCCACTTGACGTCGCCGTTCATGCGATCCATGGAGATCACCACGCCGGTCACGTCAGCGGCCACAATGTTGTCACCGTCGATTGCCGGTACCAACATGTTGTAGGTGTCGCCCTGGCCGTCACCGATAGAGCGGCTCCACTGCTTTTGCAGGACCACTTCTTCCTTAAAGCTGGTCAGCTCGGCCGGAGGCAGTTCTTTTTTACTGTTGCTGCTGCAACCCGCGGCCAAAACGGCCAGAGCCAGCAATGCTGCATGTTTCCAACGGATCACGTCACGCATCCCCTTTGGCCAAGTCGTCCAGCTTGATTTGTAAGCCACCGACCGCTGCTTCATCAGACAGCGCAGCCTTGGCTTTTTGGTACGCAGCATTGGCTTCGTCGGTACGACCCAATTGGACCAGCAGGTCGCCCTTGAGCTCTTCGCGAGTGGCTACAAATGCCTTGTCAGCATCGCCGTCGAGCAGTTTCAGTGCTTCGTCGGCCTTGTTCTGTGCGGCCAGGACCTGGGCCAGGCGCTGACGTGCGATTTCACCCAGGGTCGGGTTGCTCGGCTTGTCGGCGATGGCTTTGAGCTCGGAGGCTGCATCATCCAGCTTGCCGGTATCGACCGCGACTTTCGCGACGAACAGGCTACCGTATTGGGCGTAGGTGCTACCGCCAAATTCGTTTTTCAGCTTGCCGGCCAGGTCCGCCACTTGGGCAGGATCAGGCTTGCCGGTAGGCGTCAGCGTGGTTTCCAGCAGTTGCTGATAGAGCATCGAGGCGCCTTGCGACTGATTGCCCTGATACTTCTGGAACGCCTGCCAACCGAACACCACCACCAGCGCCAACAGGCCGCCAGTTACCAGGGGTTTGCCGTTACGCTGCCACCAGTCTTTGAACTCGGCCAGCTGATCATCTTCAGTACTCGACACCCCAATACTCCTTAATCGCTAAATTCGGCTGTTTGACAGCTTCAACCCTGCACGATGCAGGTGGCCAAGTGCGCGGCAAGCGCATCAAAGGCAATGCTTTGTTGTTCGCCCTGGCCACGCAGGGGTTTGACACTTACCACTTGCTGGGCCAGTTCATCGTCGCCCAGGATCAGCGCGTACAACGCGCCGCTCTTGTCGGCTTTCTTGAATTGGCTCTTGAAGCTGCCAGCGCCGGCATTGACCTGCAGGCGCAGGTTCGGCAGTTGGTCGCGCAACTGTTCGCTCAAGGCCAGGCCAGCCAGTTCGGCTGCCTCGCCAAAGGCACACAGGTACACGTCCACCTGACGGGAAATTTCTTCAGGGATCTGCTCCAGGGTTTCCAGCAGCAGGATCAGCCGCTCGATGCCCATGGCAAAACCCACGCCCGTGGTCGGCTTGCCACCCATCTGCTCGACCAGGCCGTCGTAACGACCACCGGCACACACGGTGCCCTGGGCGCCGAGCTTGTCAGTGACCCACTCAAACACGGTCTTGCTGTAGTAATCGAGGCCGCGCACCAACTTGGGGTTGATCACGTAGGGAATCCCGGCCGCATCCAGGCGTGCCTTGAGGCCCTCGAAGTGCGTGCGGGACTCGTCGTCCAGGTAGTCGGCCATTTTCGGCGCGTCGACCAGCACAGCCTGGGTCTCGGCGTTCTTGGTATCAAGGACGCGCAATGGGTTGGTCTTCAGGCGACGCTGGCTGTCTTCATCGAGCTTGTCCAGGTGAGCGGACAGGTACTCGACCAGGGCTTCACGGTAACGGCCACGGGACTCGCTGGTGCCCAGGCTGTTGAGCTCGAGCTTGACCGCGTCGCGGATGCCCAGTTGGCCCCACAGGCGCCAGGTCAGCACGATCAGCTCGGCGTCGATATCCGGGCCATCGAGGTTGAAGACTTCGCAACCGATCTGGTGAAACTGGCGATAACGGCCTTTTTGTGGGCGCTCGTGGCGGAACATCGGGCCGATGTACCACAGTTTCTGGGTCTGGCCACCACCGGTGATGCCATGCTCGAGCACAGCGCGCACGCACGCGGCGGTACCTTCCGGACGCAAGGTCAGGGAGTCGCCGTTGCGATCTTCGAAGGTGTACATCTCTTTTTCGACGATGTCAGTCACTTCACCGATGGAGCGCTTGAACAGCTCGGTGAACTCGACGATTGGCATGCGGATCTGCTTGTAACCGTAGTTATCCAGCAGGCGCGCGACCGTGCTCTCGAAATAGCGCCACAGGGGCGTCTGTTCGGGCAGGATGTCGTTCATGCCACGAATGGCTTGCAGAGACTTGCTCACATCAAATCCTTAAATTCGTTCGATCAGCCGCGAGCGATCAGCGCTGCGTCAGAGGCGACCTTCTCGGCCGCTTTCTCGCGGATCAGCCGTTCCAACTGATCCACCAGATTATCATTCGTCAATTTCTGCGACGGCTTGCCGTCGATGTAAATCAGGTTCGGGGTACCGCCGGTCAGGCCTACGTGCGCCTCCTTGGCCTCACCCGGCCCGTTGACCACACAGCCGATCACCGCAACATCCAGCGGTACCAGCAGGTCTTCCAGGCGTACTTCCAACTCGTTCATGGTTTTCACCACGTCGAAGTTCTGCCGCGAGCAACTCGGGCAGGCAATAAAATTGATGCCACGGGAGCGTAAATGCAGGGATTTGAGAATGTCGTAGCCGACTTTCACTTCCTCTACCGGGTCCGCCGCCAGGGAGATACGAATGGTATCGCCAATCCCGTCGGCCAGCAGCATACCGAGACCCACCGCAGATTTCACTGTGCCTGAACGCAAACCACCGGCTTCGGTAATGCCCAGGTGCAATGGCTGCACGATTTCCTTGGCCAGCAGGCGGTAGGCTTCTACCGCCATGAACACGTCGGAAGCCTTTACGCTGACCTTGAAATCCTGGAAGTTCAGGCGTTCAAGGTGCTCGACATGGCGCAGTGCCGACTCGACCAGGGCTGCCGGGGTAGGCTCGCCGTATTTCTTCTGCAGGTCTTTTTCCAGGGAGCCAGCGTTGACACCGATGCGGATCGGGATCCCGCGGTCACGGGCTGCGTCGACCACGGCACGCACGCGGTCTTCGCGACCGATGTTGCCCGGGTTGATCCGCAGGCAGTCGACGCCCAGTTCGGCCACGCGCAACGCGATCTTGTAGTCGAAGTGGATATCGGCGACCAACGGTACCTTGACCAATTGCTTGATGCGGCCGAAGGCTTCGGCAGCGTCCATATCCGGCACAGAAACCCGCACGATATCGACGCCAGCGGCTTCCAGGCGGTTGATCTGGGCCACGGTGGCCGCTACGTCATTGGTGTCGCTGTTGGTCATGCTCTGCACGGCGATGGGGGCATCACCACCCACCGGTACGGAGCCGACCCAGATCTTGCGCGATACGCGACGTTTGATTGGAGATTCGCCGTGCATGACTATTGTCCCAACTTCAGGCGAGCGGTCTCGCCACTGGTGAACGGCGCCACGTCTACAGGCTGGCCGTTATAGGCCACTTGCGCGCCACGGGCAAAGCCCAGACGCAGCGTCAAAGGAGGCTTGCCGACCTGCTCAAGCGTATCTCCCTTACGCTTCAAAGCACTGAACAGGACTTTGCCATTGCCATCGGTGACTTGTGTCCAGCAGTCAGCGACGTAGGTAATGTGGAGACGGCCATCCCCCGCCACGCCGGCAGGCGTCTGGGCGGCAGGTGCAGCGACTGTTGGTGCGACTGGCGCGGCCGGAGCCTGGGCCGGGACAACAGGCGTCTGGACCGTGGCGGCCGGGGCCTGGGTCACGGGAGCCGTTGGAGCCGGTGCAACGGCAGCCGGAGCTGGCTCACCGCCGGTTTCGGCAGGCTGCTGGCCCGCTTGCAGCTCAAGATTGGTTTCAGGGGCAGCCTGGCCCTGGACGACAGCCTGGTCTTCCGGCTCGTCCAAGGGGTGAATCTGGGTGGTACCGTCAGCGCTTTCGACTTCGACGTGTTCCAGGGCGTTGCTGATCAGATCCTTGCTGCGCAGCGAGGTCTGGTCCTGCCACCAGATAAAACCACCACCGATCACTGCAATCAGCAATAACAGGCTGACAATTCGCAAAATAGTATGGGAAACCCGCACCGGCTCTTCAATACGACCAAGACCGTGTACGTTACTGCCCTGGGAATCCGTACCGGTGAACTGGTCGAATTGCTGGACCAGGATGGCCTGGTCCGTGCCCAGCAGCTTGGCATAGGCGCGGATGTAACCACGGGCGAAGGTATGCCCTGGCAGTTTGTCGAACGCGCCGTTTTCCAGGTTACCCAGGGAAGTGGTGGTCAAATTGAGCTTGAGGGCCACTTCTTCCAGCGACCAACCATTGCTTTCGCGGGCCTGACGCAAGGTCTCGCCTGGGTTTACGCGATTAGCGGCTACAACTTCCGGGTGCGCGGCTTTCATCATTGCTCCGACAGGTATTGCTGATATTCCGGGGTACCGGGATAGAGTCGTTCTAATTGCTGACCAAAACGTGCGGCCTTGTCGCGTTCTTCATGAACCGTGGCGAGGCGCACACCAAGCAATAGACTACGTGCATTTTGCCCACTGAGCAGGCTAAAACGCTCGTAATAGTCACGTGCCGGCACATAATGCCTGTCTTCAAACGACAACTGGGCCATTTCGAGCAAGGCCCGTGGCTGGCGCTGATTCAGGTGCAGGGCTTTTTCCAGTTGCTGGCGGGCATCTTCACGCTGGCCGAGACGCACGGAGGTCACTCCCAGGTTCTCGAAAACCCGCGAACGTTCAGGATATAGGGTATCAGTGGCTGCTTGCTGGAAATAACCGGACGCTTGCTTATAACGCTCCTGCTGAAACAGGAAGCTGCCGTAGTTGTTGAGCAGGCGTGGATCATGGGGGCGAACAGCCAGGGCCTTGCGGTAATACTGGTCGGCCAGCTCGGGCTCGGCCTGGGCCTGGAACACCAGGGCCAACGCCGCATTCGCGTCGGCATCATGGTTGTCGAGGGCCAGAGCCATTTGCAGCGGCACCTTGGCCTGCTCGCTCAGGCCCTGGCGCAGGTATCCCAGCCCCAACTGCACATAGGCAGCACGCGCTTCGTCACGGCCCTTGCCGGTTTGCAACGGACTATCAGAGCCCGATGAAACACAGCCAACCGACAGGCTGGCAACAAGCAACAGCAGCGCAAGGCGCAAGGGCATAGAGATCCTCTCTCAGGTTCGTGTCGCGGCGTTCTGCGCCAGATCGCTGTCGGCGCTCAATTCGCGCACTGCGATGTAACGCTCGCTACGACGGGTGCGATCCAGCACCTGTCCTACCAATTGGCCACAAGCGGCGTCGATGTCCTCACCACGGGTGGTGCGCACAGTGACATTGAAGCCAGCCTGGTGCAGTTGATCCTGGAAACGACGGATGGCGTTGTTGCTCGGCCGCTCGTAGCCAGAATGGGGAAACGGGTTGAACGGAATCAGGTTGATCTTGCACGGGGTGTTCTTGAGCAACTCGATCATCTCGACCGCGTGTTCAACCTTGTCATTGATATCTTTGAGCAAGGTGTACTCGATGGTCAGGACGCGCTTTTCGCCCAGGGACGACATATAACGCTGGCAAGATTCGAGGAGCATCTTAAGCGGATACTTCTTGTTGATCGGCACCAATTGGTTACGCAATGCGTCATTGGGTGCGTGCAGCGACAACGCCAGGGAGACGTCGATGTGCTTGGACA
Source organism: Pseudomonas sp. WS 5411 (assembly GCF_012985595.1). Lineage (NCBI taxonomy): Bacteria > Pseudomonadati > Pseudomonadota > Gammaproteobacteria > Pseudomonadales > Pseudomonadaceae > Pseudomonas > Pseudomonas sp. WS 5411. The sequence goes on along the minus strand of NZ_JAARMC010000013.1, from coordinate 36,258 downwards.
GCTCATCAATCATCGGCACCACGCCGGAGGTCGACAGGGTCACACGGCGCTTGGAGATGCCGTAGCCCAGGTCGTCCATCATCAAGTGCATGGCCGCAACCACGTTGTCGAAGTTCAGCAGCGGCTCACCCATGCCCATCATCACCACGTTGGTGATGGCACGGTCGACGGTCGCCGGGACGCTGCCAAAGGATTTGTTGGCAATCCACACCTGGCCAATGACTTCGGCGGCGGTGAGGTTGCTATTGAAGCCTTGCTTGCCGGTGGAGCAGAAACTGCAATCCAGGGCACAGCCTGCCTGGGACGAAACGCACAAGGTGCCACGTTTGCCCTGGGGAATGTAGACGGTCTCGACGCAGCTGCCGGACGCCACGCGCACCACCCACTTACGGGTGCCGTCGCTGGAGATGTCCTCGCTGACCACTTCAGGACCACGGACCTCAGCAATCGCCTTGAGCTTGTCGCGCAGGGCCTTGCTGACGTTCGTCATGGCGTCGAAATCGTCGACACCAAAGTGGTGAATCCACTTCATTACCTGACCGGCACGGAAACGCTTCTCCCCGATTGAGTCGAAGAATTTTTCCATTTCCTGTTGAGTCAGACCCAGCAGGTTGGTTTTTACAGTCGATGTAGTCATGGATTCACCTTCACTCTTAAGCCAATGCTTAGCGAGTGGTTACTTCAGTAGCTGCGAAGAAGTACGAAATTTCGCGAGCAGCAGCGGCTTCGGAGTCCGAACCGTGTACAGCGTTGGCGTCGATGGAATCAGCGAAGTCAGCACGGATAGTGCCGGCAGCTGCTTCTTTAGGGTTGGTAGCGCCCATCAGCTCACGGTTCAGAGCGATAGCGTTTTCGCCTTCCAGAACCTGAACAACAACAGGACCGGAGATCATGAAGGCAACCAGGTCACCGAAGAAACCACGAGCGCTGTGCTCAGCGTAGAAGCCTTCAGCTTCAGCCTTGGACAGTTGCTTGAGTTTCGAAGCTACAACCTTCAGGCCGGCTTTTTCGAAACGAGTGGTGATCTCGCCGATGACGTTTTTTGCAACAGCGTCAGGCTTGATGATGGAGAAAGTACGTTGAACAGCCATGGTGTAACTCCAGAAACGGTAATTTGCGAAAAATTAAACCCGCGAATTATACGCGGGTTCTTGGGTATTGCCTAACTGCGTAAGGGAGGCTTCAGTCCTGTTCTTCTTTCCAGGCAGTCTGGATCGCTTCGAGAACCTTTTCACCACCACGATCCCGCTCGTCTTCGAACCCTGGCAAAGCCATGACCATGTCACGCAAAGCTACAAAGTTCACCGAATAGGGATCCGTATCCGGATGGCCGTCGGCCAGCAGAATAGCGATTTCTTGCACATCAACCCATTTAAGACTCATGACACTTCCTTGAATCAGTGCGGCGCTTCGGCGGCATGGTTGAGCGAATACTTCGGAATTTCGACGGTGAGGTCTTCTGTCCCCACCTTGGCCTGACAGCTCAGGCGCGAAGTCGGTTCCAGGCCCCACGCCCTATCAAGATAGTCCTCTTCCAGCTCATCAGCCTCTTCGAGACTGTTGAAACCTTCGCGGATAATGCAGTGACAGGTGGTGCAGGCGTTAACACCACCACACGCACTCTCGATCTCGATATGGTTGTCATGGGCAACTTCGAGAATGGACTTGCCGGTCTCAGCCTCCACGACCATACCGTCCGGGCAATGCTCGGCGTGTGGCAGAAAAATGACCTGTGGCATCAGTTATTCCTCGATTTCATTCAGGTTGCGTCCCGCCAGGGCGGCTTTCACCGTCTGGTTCATACGACGGGCGGCAAAGGCATCGGTTACTTGTGAAAGGCGCTTGGTCTGTTGTTCGATGGCATAGCCATCGGTGCCTTTCATCAATTGGGCCAGTTCCTGCATCTGCAGGTCGATGACCAGACGCTCTTCAGCATCCAGCAGGCGCTCGCCGTCGGCCTCAAGGGCGCCCTGCACCGCTTCAAGCAGGCGCTGGGCATCGACTTGCTGCTCACGCAACACCCGGGCGACCTTGTCATCACCGGCGTACTGGAACGAATCCTTGAGCATCTTGGCGATTTCGCCGTCAGTCAGGCCGTAGGACGGCTTGACCTGGATGCTCGCCTCAACGCCCGAACCCAGCTCGCGTGCTGCCACGCTGAGCAGGCCGTCGGCGTCAACCTGGAACGTCACGCGGATCTTCGCCGCACCCGCGACCATGGCCGGGATACCGCGCAATTCAAAACGCGCCAGGGAGCGGCAGTCGCTGATCAGCTCGCGCTCGCCTTGCAGCACATGAATCATCATGGCCGTCTGGCCATCTTTATAAGTGGTGAAGTCCTGGGCGCGGGCGACGGGAATGGTGGTGTTGCGCGGAATCACCTTCTCCATCAGGCCGCCCATGGTTTCCAGGCCCAGGGACAACGGAATCACATCAAGCAGCAACAACTCGCCGCCATCGCGCTTGTTGCCGGCCAGGGTATCGGCCTGGATCGCGGCACCGATGGCCACCACCTGATCCGGGTCGATTTCGGTCAGCGGCTGGCGGCCAAAGGCGTCGGCTACCGCTTCGCGAACCCGTGGCACACGGGTCGAACCGCCGACCATGACCACCGCGCCAACTTCTTCCAGTTCGATGCCGGAATCACGTACGGCACGACGGCAAGCCTTCAGACTACGGGCGACCATTGGCTCGATCAGCGCATCAAAGGCTTCACGGGTCAGTTGGGCCGACCAGGAGCCGTAGGAAACTTCAACAGATGCGGCGTCAGTCAGCGCTTCCTTGGCGGCGCAGGCGGTTTGCAGCAGGTTACGCTGCTCGCCCGGATCCAGGTCGGCGGACAAACCGGCACTGGTGATCATCCAACCGGCAATGGCGTGGTCGAAGTCATCCCCACCCAGGGCACTGTCGCCACCGGTGGCCAGCACTTCAAACACACCGCCAGTCAGGCGCAGAATCGAAATATCAAAGGTGCCGCCGCCCAGGTCATAGATAGCAACCAGGCCTTCAGCGTGCTGATCCAGGCCATAGGCCACAGCTGCCGCCGTCGGCTCGTTGAGCAGGCGCAGCACGTTCAGACCGGCGAGTTTCGCCGCATCCTTGGTGGCTTGGCGCTGGGCGTCATCAAAATAAGCCGGGACCGTGATGACCGCGCCGACCAATTCGCCACCCAAGGTAGTTTCTGCACGCTGGCGCAGCACCTTGAGGATATCGGCCGACACTTCCACCGGGCTTTTCGGCCCCTGCACGGTGTCGATGAACGGCATATGGGATTCGCCGCCGACAAAGCGGTACGGCAGTTGGTCACCCAATTGCTTGACGTCGGACAGCCCACGACCCATCAAGCGCTTGACCGACAGTATGGTGTTCAGCGGGTCGGCAGACGCCGCCAGCCGAGCGGACTCGCCCACTTCGATGCGGTCAGCGTGATAGCGCACGGCGGATGGCAGGATGACCTGGCCATCAGCATCGGGCAGCGGCTCGGAGAGACCGCTGCGCAGTGCGGCGACCAGTGAATTGGTAGTACCCAAGTCGATGCCAACCGCCAGGCGACGCTGGTGCGGTTGAGGACTTTGGCCGGGTTCGGCGATCTGCAGTAGAGCCATGGTAATCAGGTCTTATCTGTCTATCAGGCGTGCAATCTGTGCAGCACTGGGTTAATCGTCGAGGCGCTCTTCTAGCTGGCGCACTTCGTAAGTGAGCTTGTCGAGGAACTGCATGCGCCGCATCAGGCGTTCGGCCTGTTCACGTTGCGCTGCATCGTCCCAACAGGCTGCGAAGCTTTCGTTGAGTTCATCCTGGGCCACTTTCAGACGCCGCTTGAAGACCGCGACGCCAGCCAGATCGGCCTCGTCCTGCAAGTCTTCAAGCTCTTCACGCCACTGCATCTGCTGCATCAGGAAATCAGGGTCATGGACCGTGACTTCCAGCGGCATTTCGCCACCACCCATGGCGAGCAGGTAACGCGCGCGTTTGGGAGGGCTTTTGAGCGTCTGATAGGCTTCGTTGAGGCTGGCTGACTGCTCCAGCGCCAGGCGCTGCTCACGCTCGGAAGCGTCGGCAAAGCGATCCGGATGCACCCCACGCGCCAATTCACGGTAGCGCGTGGCAAGCTGCTCGAGGTCCAGCCGAAAGCTCGGCTGCAGCTCGAATAAAGCGAAATGACAAGGAGTACCCACAAATAGCCTCAGATGTTGAAGCTTTCGCCGCAGCCACATTCACCGCGTACGTTGGGGTTGTTGAACTTGAAGCCTTCGTTCAACCCTTCCTTGACGAAATCGAGTTCGGTGCCGTCCAGGTAGGTCAGGCTTTTCGGGTCGATGATCACTTTCTCGCCGTGACTTTCGAACACCTGATCTTCCGCAACCACCTCGTCGACGAACTCCAGCACGTAGGCAAGGCCGGAACAGCCTGTGGTGCGCACACCCAGACGAATCCCCTCACCTTTACCGCGCCCATCCAGGGAGCGTCGCACGTGCCGCGCAGCCGCTTCTGTCATGCTGATAGCCATCGTTGACTCCTTACTCGTCGCCAAATGCTTAGATCAAGCCTTTCTTCTGCTTGTAATCGCGAACGGCCGCCTTGATGGCGTCCTCTGCAAGTACCGAGCAGTGAATTTTCACGGGCGGCAGGGCCAGTTCTTCGGCCAACTGGGTGTTGCTGATAGTGACAGCCTCATCCAGGGTCTTGCCTTTCATCCATTCGGTCGCCAGGGAACTGGAGGCGATGGCTGAACCGCAGCCGTAGGTCTTGAACTTGGCGTCTTCAATAACGCCAGCGTCGTTGACCTTGATCTGCAGGCGCATAACGTCGCCGCACGCCGGAGCGCCGACCATGCCGGTGCCCACATCAGGATCTTCCGCGTCCATCTTGCCGACGTTGCGCGGGTTTTCGTAGTGGTCGATGACCTTTTCGCTGTAAGCCATGGTACTGAATCCTCACTCATCAGGGCCGCTCTGGAACCCTGTAGAAACGCCTGCGTTTTCCGCCACGTTCCTACAGAGCTTGGGTGGCGGCTTCTATATTTAGTGTGCCGCCCACTCGATCTTGGAAATATCGACACCGTCTTTGTACATGTCCCACAGCGGCGACAGAGTGCGCAGCTTGGTGACCGCTTCGCAGACTTTCTGCGCTGCGTAGTCAACTTCTTCTTCGGTGGTGAAACGGCCGAACGTAAAGCGGATCGAGCTGTGCGCCAACTCGTCGTTGCGGCCCAGGGCGCGCAGGACGTAGGACGGCTCGAGGGAAGCCGAGGTGCAGGCCGAACCGGACGAAACCGCCAGATCCTTGAGCGCCATGATCAGCGACTCGCCCTCGACGTAGTTGAAGCTCAAATTCAGGTTGTGCGGCACACGGGCGGTCATGCTGCCGTTGATGTACAGCTCTTCAAGGTTCTCGACCTGCTTGTAGAAGCGATCGCTGAGAGCCTTGATGCGCACGTTTTCGGCAGCCATGTCTTCTTTGGCTACACGGAAGGCTTCGCCCATGCCGACGATCTGGTGGGTCGCCAGGGTGCCCGAGCGCATGCCGCGCTCGTGACCGCCGCCGTGCATGGTGGCTTCGATACGGACGCGAGGCTTGCGACTCACGTACAGCGCGCCAATGCCTTTAGGACCGTAGGTCTTGTGGGCCGAGAACGACATCAGGTCGACTTTCAGCTTGGACAGGTCGATATCGACCTTGCCGGTGGACTGGGCAGCATCGACATGCAGCAACACGCCTTTGGAGCGGGTCAGCTCGCCGATGGCGGCGATGTCGTTGATGGTGCCGATTTCGTTGTTCACGTGGATCACGGAAACCAGGATGGTGTCTTCACGCATCGCGGCTTCGATCATTGCCGGGGTGACGATACCGTCGGTGGTGGGCTCGAGGTAAGTAACCTCGAAACCTTCACGCTCCAGTTGGCGCATGGTGTCGAGGACAGCCTTGTGCTCAATCTTGGTGGTGATCAGGTGCTTGCCCTTGGTCGCGTAGAAATGCGCGGCGCCCTTGATTGCCAGGTTGTCGGACTCGGTGGCACCGGAGGTCCAGACGATTTCACGCGGGTCGGCATTGACCAGGTCGGCGACCTGGCGACGAGCGTTTTCCACCGCTTCCTCGGCCTTCCAGCCGAAAACGTGGGAACGGGAGGCCGGGTTGCCGAAGTTTCCGTCAACCAGCAGGCATTCGCTCATCTTTTGCGCGACACGCGGATCAACCGGGGTGGTCGCTGAGTAATCAAGGTAAATCGGCAATTTCATGGACTTTCTCCTAAATCAGGCTGGCTGGCGTGCCGTTAGCTCTTCGGCTGTCACTCGACGGCGGACGCTTCAATCTTGTCCAGACGCGGCACCTTGGTGTTGCATCGGCGCTGGTCCTGACGCTGGGCTACTTCCTGCACCTCACGGCGAGTCACAAGATCAGCCAAGCTGATACCACTCAAAAACTCATGGATCTGCAGGCTCAGGTCACACCACAAGTGGTGTGTCAGGCAGGTGTCGCCGGCATGGCAATCACCCAGACCCTGGCATTTGGTAGCATCGACGGACTCATTGACCGCGTCGATCACCTGGGCCACCTGGATGCCCTGCATATCGCGGGACAACTGATAACCGCCACCCGGGCCACGCACACTGGAAACCAGGTTGCTGCGGCGCAGCTTGGCGAACAGCTGCTCAAGGTAAGACAGGGAAATGCCTTGGCGCTCGGAGATATCGGCCAGGGACACCGGCCCGTTTTGCGCGTGCAGGGCCAGATCGAGCATGGCGGTCACCGCATATCGGCCTTTTGTAGTCAGTCTCATGGACAAGTACCAAGGTGTTTCAGAATGGGAGCAAGTATGCGATTCCCGAGTATTTAAGTCAACTATAAGACCTAGTACTTTAGTCAGGAATACCCGTAAAAAGGGCGCGCGAATCATAGCAGGATGGGGTGGGATCGAACAGCAGGAACAGGGCCAGGGCTCAATCTCAAGACCAATGGAGATCAAATGGGGGAGCTGGCTTGCCTGCGATAGGGGCGGATCAGCAGCTCAAGGGGTGACTGGCAGACTGCTATCGCAGGCAAGCCAGCCCCCACAGGGCATTTTATCGGACTTAAAACCTAACCAGCCTTGGTGGCACCGGCCTCATCCTTGATCTCGGCGAAGTCTTCTTCGCGCAACTCAGGGAGATCTTTCGCACAGTAAGGACTACCCAGATCCTTCAGCGCGCCGCACATGCCATCCAGCTTGCCATCCACCGCCTGCAGGTGGTCGAGCAACTGGCCGATGGCGCGAGCCACCGGGTCCGGCATGTCTTCGCTGACGCCATAGGCGTCGAAGCCGATCTTCTCGGCCATGGCCTTGCGCTTGGCCTCCTGCTCATCGCCGACTTCCGGCTTGACGATGATCCGCCCAGGAATGCCCACCACGGTTGCGCCCGGAGGCACCGCCTTGGTCACCACCGCATTGGAACCAACCTTGGCACCGGCACCCACGGTAAACGGACCCAACACCTTGGCGCCCGCCCCCACCACTACGCCGTTTTCCAGGGTTGGGTGACGCTTACCCTTGTTCCAGGTGGTACCGCCCAGCGTCACGCCTTGATACAGGGTCACGTCATCACCAATTTCGGCGGTCTCACCAATAACGATGCCCATGCCGTGATCGATGAAGAAGCGACGACCGACCTTGGCCCCTGGATGAATCTCGATCCCGGTCAGCCAACGACCAAAGTTCGACACCAGCCGCGCCAGCCACTTCCAGCCCATGCCCCACAAGGCACCGGACAAGCGGTGAATCCAGATCGCGTGCATGCCCGGGTAGCAGGTCAGCACTTCAAAGGCGTTGCGCGCCGCCGGGTCACGGTGGAAAACACTCTGGATATCTTCTCGCAAACGCTCGAACATTTTTAATCCTTCCGCTTAAGAAGCTCGCCACGGGCCGCTTTCTGGGTTTCCGTGAGGATGCCACGCAATATATTCATCTCTGCCCGGCTGACCGAGCTGCGCCCATAAAGCCGGCGCAGGCGCGCCATCAAGTGCCGCGGCTTTTCCGGATCAAGGAATTCGATGGCCACCAGGGTTTGCTCCAGGTGTTCATAGAACCGCTCCAGCTCATCCATGGTGGCCAATTCACCACTTTTGGTGGATGCAACCTCATCCTTCTCCATCTTGCTCGGCTGGCCTTGTGCTGCCAGCCAGGCCATGCGCACTTCATAACTCAACACCTGCACGGCTGCCCCGAGGTTCAGCGAGCTGAATTCAGGGTCTGATGGAATGTGCACGTGATAATGACATCGCTGCAGCTCGTCATTGGTCAGGCCGGAGTCTTCACGGCCAAATACCAGAGCGATTTCAGCACCGCCAGCAGCCTCTTCGACCACTTTGGTCCCGCACTCGCGGGGATCGAGCAGCGGCCAGGGGATGCGCCGGTCACGAGCACTGGTGCCGAGCACCAGGTTGCAACCGACCAGGGCGTCTTCCAGGGTGGCGACGACCTGGGCTTTTTCCAGGATGTCATTGGCGCCTGAGGCACGAGCGTCGGCTTCGTGGTGCGGGAACACCCGTGGCTCCACCAGCACCAGGCGCGTCAGCCCCATGTTTTTCATGGCCCGCGCCACCCCGCCGATATTGCCGGGGTGACTGGTATTGACGAGGACGACACGAATGTTTTGCAGCAAGGGAGGCGCTCTCGGACATGGGAAAGGGGGGCAAATATTACAGAACAGCCTAAGGTTATGCCATGAAAGCGAACGTCGCCCTTCACCTGAAGAAAGTTTCTGCTAGAATGCCCGGCTTTCTTTAACAACCTTAGGTGACACATCCATGCAGCCCATGCTGAATATCGCGCTGCGCGCCGCCCGCAGCGCCAGTGAATTGATCTTCCGCTCCATCGAGCGCCTGGATACCATCAAGGTCGACGAAAAAGACGCCAAGGATTATGTATCCGAGGTGGATCGCGCCGCCGAACAGAAAATCATCGACGCCCTGCGCAAGGCCTACCCTACCCACGGCATCCTCGGTGAAGAAACCGGCCTGCACAAAGGTAGCGGCGAAGGCGAAGACTACCTGTGGATCATCGACCCACTGGACGGTACCACCAACTTCCTGCGCGGCATCCCACACTTTGCCGTGAGCATTGCCTGCAAATACCGTGGCCGCCTGGAACACGCCGTCGTGCTGGACCCGGTTCGCCAGGAAGAATTCACCGCCAGCCGCGGCCGTGGCGCCCAGTTGAACGGTCGTCGCCTGCGTGTCAGCGGTCGCACCAGCCTGGACGGCGCCCTGCTGGGCACCGGCTTCCCGTTCCGTGACGACCAGATGGACAACCTGGAAAACTACCTGGGCATGTTCCGCGCCCTGGTTGGCCAGACTGCCGGCATCCGCCGCGCCGGCGCCGCCAGCCTGGACCTGGCATACGTTGCCGCCGGTCGTTTTGATGCGTTCTGGGAGTCGGGCCTGTCCGAGTGGGACATGGCCGCAGGCGCCCTGCTGATTCAAGAAGCCGGCGGCCTGGTGAGCGACTTCACCGGCGGTCACGACTTCCTGGAGAAGGGTCACGTGGTAGCAGGCAACACCAAATGCTTCAAGGCAGTCCTGACGGCGATCCAGCCGCACCTGCCGGCTTCGCTGAAGCGTTAAGCGAGCGAGCACAAAAAAGCACCCCTCGGGGTGCTTTTTTTATGCCTGGGATTTGGGCATGCCTCGCTTTCAGCGACAACACAAATCAAATGTGGGAGCGGGCTTGCCCGCGATAGCGGAGTGCCTGGTTAGACACATTTGACTGATTCACCGCCATCGCGGGCAAGCCCGCTCCCACATTTTGAGCTGCGCCAGGCTTGGGATTACTGTTGATTTTGGCCCAAGATCAAACGCCCTTCTTTATCCACTGGGATCTGGCTACCCGGATCGCGCTCCATGCGCACCGATCCTTCCTTGCCATCCAGGTTGTAACGCACGTCATACCCGACAACCTTGTCGCTGATATCGTTGACGGTATTACAGCGCGTCTGGGTGGTGGTGTAGGTATCACGGTTCTGCATGCCTTCCTGAACCTTGTTACCGGCATAACCACCACCGACTGCGCCGGCTACGGTGGCAATCTTCTTGCCTGTACCGCCACCGATCTGGTTACCCAGGAGGCCACCTGCCAGGGCGCCGACCACGGTACCGGCGATTTGATGCTGATCCTGCACCGGACGCTGCCGGGTTACGGTGACGTCCTTGCAGACCTCACGCGGGGTTTTGATCTGGGTCTTGACCGGCTGCACTGCCAGCACTTGCGCATACTCAGGGCCGCTTTTTACCAGGCTGTAGGTGGCGACAGCACCCCCGGCAGTCACACCGACAGCACCCAATACCGCACCAACCAGTAACGACTTGTTCACGTGAACCTCCTGACCATCACAAGCGGACTGAAACGTCCGCGCTATACCCAGCCTTGGAGCAAAAAAAAAGGCGCGAGTTCAATACTCGCGCCTTCTTTGTAACAGCCGATCAACAAGCACCCATCAAGGGCGGTCGTCGATCTCCTTGTCTGTCGCAACAGGAGGAATCAGGTCTTCGCTGTTGAGGTTCAGCCAGATCAGCACCACGTTGGCGATGTAGATCGACGAGTAGGTACCTGCCAGGACGCCGATGAACAGCGCCAGGGAGAAGCCCCACAGGTTGTCGCCACCGAAGATCATCAGCGCGGCAATCGCCAGCAAGGTGGAGATCGACGTCGCCATGGTACGCAGCAGGGTCTGGGTGGTGGAGATGTTGATGTTCTCGATCAACGTCGCCTTGCGCAGCACCCGAAAGTTCTCGCGAACCCGGTCGAATACCACGATGGTGTCGTTCAAAGAGTAACCAATGATCGCCAGCACCGCCGCCAATACCGTCAGGTCGAAGGTGATCTGGAAGTACGCCAGGATCCCCACGGTCACGATCACGTCGTGGATCAGCGAGACAATGGCACCGACGCCAAACTTCCACTGAAAGCGGAACGCCAGGTAGACCATGATGCCGGCCAGCGCCATCAGCATGCCGAGGCCGCCCTGGTCGCGCAGCTCTTCACCCACCTGCGGGCCGACGAACTCGACGCGCTTGACCGAAGCCGGGTTGTCGCCACCGACCTTGAGCAAGGCCTCGGCCACCTGGTGACCCAGTTGCGGGTCTTCACCGGGCATCCGCACCAGCAGGTCGGTGGTCGCACCAAAGCTCTGCACGATCGCCTCGTTATACCCGGCCTCGTTCAGCTGGGCACGCACCTTGGTGACGTCGGCCGGTTTCTCGTAGGTCAGCTCGATGAGCGTACCGCCGGTGAAGTCCAGGCCGTAGTTCAACCCCTTATGGAACCAGCTGAACAGCGCCAGGACGGTAAGGAGCACAGTGACGCCGAACGCAACGTTGCGAACGCCCATGAAGTTGATTGTACGTAACATGGCAGCCCCTTAAATCCACAACTTCTTGAAGTCACGCCCGCCAAAGATCAGGTTGACCATTGCGCGGGTCACCAAAATGGCCGTGAACATCGAGGTAAAGATACCGAGGGACATGGTCACCGCAAAACCCTTGACCGGGCCGGTGCCCATGGCAAAGAGAATCCCGCCGACCAGCAATGTGGTCAGGTTGGAGTCGAGAATCGCGGTAAATGCCCGGCCGAAGCCTTCGTTGATTGCCCGCTGCACGCTCATGCCCGCCGCGATCTCTTCACGAATCCGCGAGAAGATCAGCACGTTGGCGTCTACCGCCATACCCATGGTCAGCACGATACCGGCGATACCCGGCAGGGTCAGTGTAGCCCCCAGCAGCGACATCAGGGCCAGCAGCATCACCATGTTGCCCGCCAGGGCTACGGTGGCGATGACGCCGAAGAAGCGGTAGATGGCAATGATGAACAGCGAAACGAACAGCATGCCCCACAGCGCCGCATCGACACCCTTGGTGATGTTGTCAGCACCCAGGCTTGGGCCAATGGTGCGCTCCTCGGCGAAGTACATCGGTGCGGCCAGGCCACCGGCACGCAACAGCAGCGCCAGTTCGGAAGACTCACCCTGGCCGTTCAGGCCGGTGATGCGGAATTGAGCACCCAGAGGCGACTGGATGGTCGCCAGACTGATGATCTTCTTCTCTTCCTTGAAGGTCTGTACCGCCACGTCTTTCTCGACGCCATTGACCATTTGCTTGGTGTAGGTGGTCACCGGGCGTTGCTCGATGAAGATCACCGCCATGCTGCGACCGACGTTGCTGCGCGTGGCGCGGTTCATCAGTTCGCCACCATGACCATCCAGACGGATGTTCACTTCAGGCGTGCCGTGCTCGCCGAAACCAGCCTTGGCATCCGTCACCTGGTCACCGGTGATGATCAGGCTACGCTCGATCTGCGCAGCCGGGCGGTTGCCCTCGCGGAACTCGAAGGTTTCGGAAGTGGCCTTGGAAGCACCCGGCTCTGCCGCCAGGCGGAACTCCAGGTTGGCAGTCTTGCCGAGGATGCGCTTGGCTTCAGCAGTATCCTGCACGCCCGGCAGCTCAACCACGATGCGGTTGGCACCCTGACGCTGAACCAGAGGCTCGGCCACACCCAGCTCGTTGACGCGGTTACGTACCGTGGTCAAGTTCTGTTTGATGGAGTATTCACGGATTTCCGCCAGCTTGGCCGGGGTCATCGCCAGACGCAGTACCGCCTGACCATTGAGGTCGGCCGGAACAATGTCGAAATCGTTGAAGCTTTTGCGGATCAGTGCACGGGCCTGTTCGCGGCTTGCTTCGTCAGCAAAACCCAGCTGGATGGCACCATTGAGCTGCGGCAGGCTGCGATAACGCAGGCGCTCTTTACGCAGCAGGCTCTTCACATCGCCTTCGTAGACTTTCATGCGTGCGTCGAGGGCTTTGTCCATGTCCACTTCCAACAGGAAGTGCACACCACCGGACAAGTCCAGACCCAGCTTCATGGGATGCGCGCCAATGCTGCTCAACCATTTTGGCGTGGTCTGAGCCAGGTTCAGTGCAACGACGTAGTCATCACCCATGACCTTGCGCACAACATCCTTGGCCGGCAATTGGTCTTCTTGCTTGGTCAGGCGCAGCAAACCGCCCTTCGCATCAGCTGCCAATGTTGCCGCTTTAACCTGGATACCCGCGTCGATGAGCGCCTTGCTCGCACGGTCCAGGTCAGCCTGATTGACCTGCAGCGAAGTGCTGGCACCGGTGATCTGGATCGCCGGGTCATCAGGATAGAGATTGGGAGCGGAATAAATAAAGCCGATCGCCAGCACCGCCAGGATCAGTACGTATTTCCACAGAGGGTATTTGTTCAGCATCACGCCGCCCGCTTATGACGCGGGGCGCCTTGCGCGCCCCGTCGATTGGTAAAAGTTGTTACTCAGATCGCTTTGAGCGTGCCTTTTGGCAGCGTGGCGGCGATGGCGCCTTTCTGGAACTTCATTTCAACGGTGTCGGAGACTTCCAGTACCACGAAAGCATCGGAAACCTTGGTGATCTTGCCAGCGATACCGCCGGTGGTGACCACTTCGTCGCCTTTTTGCAGGCTACCCAGCAGGTTTTTCTGCTCTTTGGCGCGCTTGGCCTGTGGGCGCCAGATCATCAGGTAGAAGATGACCAGGAAGCCGACCAGGAAAATCCACTCGAAACCACCGCCCATAGGACCGGCAGCGGCCGGTGCAGCGGCGTCAGCCATAGCGTTAGAGATAAAAAAGCTCATTTAGCACTCCAGTTGCAAATAGTGAATCTTAGGGTCGGGAAACTCAGTCCAAGGGCGGCACGGGCAGCCCGCGCTTGGCATAGAAGGCATCGACAAAGGCGGCCAATGTACCCTGTTGAATAGCCTCGCGCAAACCAGCCATCAGGACTTGGTAGTGACGCAAATTGTGGATGGTATTCAACATGCTACCCAGCATTTCCCCGCATTTGTCCAGATGGTGCAGATAAGCACGGGAGAAGTTCTGGCAGGTGTAGCAATCACAGGTGGGATCCAGCGGCGAATCATCATGGCGATGGAACGCGTTACGGATCTTCAGCACGCCTGTATCAATGAACAGATGCCCATTGCGGGCATTACGGGTTGGCATCACGCAATCGAACATGTCCACACCGCGGCGCACACCCTCTACGAGATCTTCTGGTTTGCCAACGCCCATAAGGTAACGAGGTTTGTCAGAAGGCATCAGGCCTGGCAGGTAGTCCAGCACCTTGATCATTTCATGCTTGGGCTCGCCCACCGACAGACCGCCAATGGCCAGGCCGTCGAAGCCGATCTTGTCCAGGCCTTCCAGCGAGCGCTTGCGCAGGCTTTCGTGCATACCGCCCTGGACGATACCGAACAACGCCGCCGTGTTGTCGCCGTGGGCATTCTTCGAGCGCTGGGCCCAGCGCAACGACAGCTCCATGGAGATCCGCGCCACGTCTTCATCGGCCGGGTACGGCGTGCACTCGTCAAAAATCATCACAATGTCGGAGCCCAGGTCACGCTGGACCTGCATCGACTCTTCCGGGCCCATGAACACCTTGGAACCGTCCACCGGCGAGGCGAAGGTCACGCCCTCCTCCTTGATCTTGCGCATGGCGCCCAGGCTGAACACCTGGAAACCACCGGAGTCAGTCAGGATCGGGCCTTGCCACTTCATGAAGTCATGCAGGTCGCCGTGCTTCTTGATCACTTCCGTGCCCGGGCGCAGCCACAGGTGGAAGGTGTTGCCAAGGATGATCTCGGCGCCGGTGGCGACGATGTCACGCGGCAGCATGCCCTTGACCGTGCCGTAGGTGCCGACCGGCATGAACGCCGGGGTCTCCACAGTACCGCGAGGGAAGGTCAGGCGGCCGCGACGGGCCTTGCCGTCGGTGGCCAATAACTCAAACGACATACGACTCATAGTTGTTCCTCTGGGCCGCGCGGCGCCGGATTACGGGTGATAAACATCGCATCACCGTAGCTGAAAAAACGGTATCCATTGTCAATGGCGGCGTTATACGCGGCCATTGTTTCGGGATAACCCGCGAAGGCCGACACCAGCATCAACAGCGTGGATTCCGGCAAATGGAAGTTGGTGACCAGGCAGTCGACCACATGAAACGGCCGGCCTGGGTAGATAAAGATGTCGGTGTCGCCACTGAACGGCTTGAGCACGCCATCGCGCGCCGCGCTCTCCAGGGAGCGCACGCTGGTGGTGCCCACTGCGACCACCCGCCCACCGCGCGCCTTGCAGGCGTTGACCGCGTCCACCACGGCCTGGCTGACTTCCAGCCATTCGCTGTGCATATGGTGATCTTCGATGTTCTCCACACGCACCGGCTGAAACGTCCCGGCCCCCACGTGCAGGGTCACATAGGCAGTCTCGACACCCTTGGCGGCAATCGCATCCAGCAGCGGCTGGTCAAAATGCAACCCGGCCGTCGGCGCGGCGACGGCACCGAGGCGTTCGGAGTAAACCGTCTGATAGCGCTCGCGGTCCGAGTCTTCATCGGGACGGTCTATATAAGGAGGCAACGGCATATGGCCGACACGCTCCAGCAGCGGCAACACTTCCTCGGCAAACTTGAGCTCGAACAGCGCGTCATGGCGCGCGACCATCTCGGCCTCGCCACCGCCATCAATCAGAATGCTCGACCCCGGTTTCGGCGACTTGCTGGAGCGCACATGGGCCAGCACACGATGGCTGTCCAGCACCCGCTCGACGAGAATTTCCAGCTTGCCGCCGGAAGCTTTCTGGCCAAACAGCCGCGCCGGAATCACCCGGGTATTGTTGAAGACCATCAAATCGCCTGGGCGCAAATGCTCAAGCAAATCAGTGAATTGACGGTGTGCAAGGGCACCGCTGACCCCGTCCAGGGTCAACAGTCGGCTGGCGCGACGCTCGGCCAAAGGGTGGCGGGCGATCAGCGAATCCGGGAGTTCAAAAGTAAAGTCAGCAACGCGCATGATGGGGTTCGTCTAGCAGGGCCGGGAAGTCTAGCGGAAATAGTGAAAATAGACCATGAAACGTGATTGACCAACGGTAATCACCTCTCTATACTTCGCCGCCATTGAGCCCTGATGGCGGAATTGGTAGACGCGGCGGATTCAAAATCCGTTTTCGAAAGGAGTGGGAGTTCGAGTCTCCCTCGGGGCACCATCTTAAAAAAAGACCTTGAAATTCAAGGTCTTTTTTTTCGCCTGTAGAAAAGTGATCATCGCCCACCGCACCAGACAGTAGAGGTACCAGGACCATGGAATTGACACTCGAAGCCGTTGCTCTGTTCGCCCTCAAACTGGTGCATGAGACGGAAGATGGCAGCCCGATCCTGCGCGACGATCTGGTCATGGATGGGTATGAGCGGGAGGTGTTTGGGTTGTTGGTGCGCACTGGCGACCTGACAACTATCCAACGCAAGTTGGATGAATGCATGAAGTTGGCCCTGGAGACGTTGGGGGGTGCCAACACGGTCATGGGCCGTGAGCTGCAAAAGCTGGCGGCTGAAGTCCAGCAAGCCTCGACGCTGGAGGAACTAAAGACCCCGCTCGACGCACTTATGGACTACCTCAAGGCCATCTTGTAACGCACCCTCCCTGCCCCACCACAAGGACCGCCCAATGATCGACTTCAACAACAAAGGCTTCTTCAAGCTCAAGCAAAACAATGAATACGCCGAACGCGTTGCATCCCTGCTGCTCGATGACGAACAGGTAGTAGATGCCTACAAAGCCATGCGCGACGGCGTGGTGTTTACCACCAAGCGCATCATCGCCGTGAACGTGCAAGGCATCACCGGCAGTAAGAAGGACTTCACTTCCCTGCCGTACAAAAACATTGTCGCGTACTCGGTGGAAACCTCCGGCACGTTCGACCTGGATTCGGAGTTGGAGATCTACTTCTCTTCATTGGGCAAAGTGAAGTTCGAGTTCACGGGCAAGACCTCGATGGTGGAAATCTCCAGGCTGATTTCCAAACACCTGCTGGGTTGATCGGCCGGTAAAAACCAAGGTCTTTTTACCGCAAGCCGTGTGATTCAGCGGCTGTACGCCATCAAGTGTGGGAGCTGGCTTGCCTGCGATAGCGCCCACCCCGGCACCATCGAACTACCCGTCTACAGCAACTCTCTCACCCCGCGCTCCAGTCCTTCCTCGGTCAACCATACCGATTTGTTCCGGTTCACCGGATCACAGATGCCCCCCTGCTCATGCAATCAGCACCTTACGGCGGGCAACGCACCTTGCCAGGCAGGTGAAATGATTTGAATCCAGCGCGCGCCTTCTAGACAATCCCCACCTTTGGCTCGAAAGGATGCGTGCAATGAAGTTCGAAGGGACTTTCCAATACATGGGCAATCACGGGATCGTGTTCAACGTCTCGCAGATCACCCTCACCGACAGCGAGCGCGGACGCTTGGGCGAGCTGCATTTTGGTGAAGCGAAAAGCGCCCACTATGAGGTCAACCGCAAGGTCGTCGAGGTGTACGACAAGATGCTGGCCAAGAACCTGCCGTGCCTGATGATGATCGGCATCTCCAAGCCGCTGACCCGGCAACAGGGCGATGTTCTCAATGCCCAACGCACCAAGATCGCTAACCTCGCGGCCTCGGCCTTCGCTGGCGCCACCTCTTATGTAGCCTCCCCCTACGTGGGTGCCCCTGTCGGCGCCGGTGTGCGCATGTATGTGAATGAAACCCTGCCCACCTATCATGCAGGCGACATACTGGTCAGCATCGAGGCGCAGGTGAATGGCGGCATCGGCCCACAACGTAGCGCCTCGACACTGATCATCAAGACCTGACGGGAGAAACACATGTCTGACATTACCCAGTTGGTCATTGCCCTGGTGCTGTTCTTTCTGCTCGATCGGTTTCTGAAGCCGTACCCACTTCGCAAATGGCTAGGGGTGCTGCTGGTAGCGATCGGAGCGGTCGGCTGCGTGGCTGCAAGCCAAATCCGTTTGTTTGGGTTTGACCTGGGGCTGCTGTCGATCTTTGCCGTTGCACTGGGGGTGGGGTTGTTCCTGAAGCGGCGGCGGTTCGAACAGAGGGGGTGAAGGTGGCAGGAATTTGCGCTGATTAGCGCCCCAAAGCCCCAGTAGTAAAAGGGGACGGACTTGTTTGAAAATAGATCCGTGCCCTTTTCCTGATCAGGATGCAGCACTGCAGATCGGGATTGCCTGCCAATCAACGAATACATTTATTCCCAGCGGGGCCTGAAGTATTCAGGAGCAAGCCAAAAAAAAAAGGGGTTCCTAGAGCTGGGCTCCTACCCCCGAAGCAAACGCCGACGGAACCAAACAACTCCAACTAAGATTGAAACCCCAACTACCACCCCATTCCCTAACAACCAAATCCCAAAATTCCGACTCTGGTCCGCATCATTCTCGTAAAACGGCCCAAAGTAAGCCGAAGCCGCTACAACCAACCCGTTAAACACCGCAACCGCCACAGCCACCACCAACGCTACAAATAACACGCCCTTAACTATCGTCATAAAACCTTCCAAAACCAAATCTCCCTGGACTCGTGATAATCCGAGAACGTCCCCTCAATCGAAAACCCAAGTTGAATACGCGGGTAGCTCAACCAATCCGTCAACCGCCGCCCATTCCACAGATCAATGTGATCACCACTGCGATTGCCAAATGTCTCGCTCCCCCGGCGCCAAAAGTCCTTGAAGAAAATGATGCCTCGCTGCCCTTGCAGCTCATCCTCAAAACCTTCGGGTGTGACCTTTCTCATTCGTTGCAAGCCGGGAATGTTCGTACCGCTTAATGCTCTGGCCATTTCTTCTGCTGCCAGTACATGGCCCTCAGCCTTGGGATGCTGCCAACAATAGCGCACGCCTCTTGATTTGCTCAGATCAGCGCCTGATCTGCGCAGTGCAACACCAAGGTTGATCGCGCATTGATCACTGAAGTTTTTGGCACCGTTGGTCCGGCATGGCGCTGCGTCTCCATAGATCTGCGGGTGGTTTTTCCATAGGGAATCGAAAGTGAGCATTCCGCGTCTCCATCGCGTATTTTTCACGCAAAAGTAGCAAACGCAGTGCTGCCAAAGACGGGGCTACATGAAAACAGGAAAGATCCTACCAGTACGCAACGTTTAGGACAGAAAAGCAGCGGCGGTAAGCTTAGAGCTCGTATCGGCGTGGTCGTGGCAAAGACCCAACCACGCCAAGGCAGGCACTTGCCCTTGACCGTCCTACATCTCATATCGGCCCAGCCAATCCATCCCCCCAATCTATCGATTTGAGCTCTCCCCCACCCTCCCCGACTATTGGTGCCACTTCCAACAACAAAAACCAGGAACACGCCATGACTGCCCGATTCCATAACCCGGTAGACACCCGCTTCGGCTGGGGCTGCCTGCAAGACCTGGCCAGTATCACTGCGCAGCAGACCGTCGCCCTCGTCACCTTCCCGGAGGCCCGTGGCCTGGGCTTGGTCGAGCGGATCCAGGGATTGCTGGGCGAGCGTCTGGTGTATGTCGTCGAGGATGTGCAGCCCAATCCCGATGTCGCGCAATTGCGTGAAACCTACGAGCGCTTCTGGCTGCAAGCCGGGGATTGCGATGTGGTGCTGGCCGTCGGTGGCGGCAGTGCGATTGATACGGCCAAGGCGCTGATTGTCGGCACTGAGTCCGGGCAGTTCGATGAATTACTGGCATTGTTGGCGACCGGCCAACCGTTTGTGCCGGCGCACTGCAAAACCTTGATCGCTGCGCCGACCACGGCGGGCACCGGCAGTGAGGTGACGCCCTGGGCGACGATCTGGGATTCGGCCAGCCACAAGAAGTATTCCCTGCACCTGGATTGCACCTGGCCGAAGGTGGCGATTGTCGACCCACAGTTGATGCTGACCGTACCGGCCGGGGTCACGGTGTCGACGGGGCTGGACGCCTTGTCCCACGCGCTGGAGGCGATCTGGAACATCAATGCCAATCCGATTTCGGACACGTTCGCGGTATCGGCCATCGAGGACATCCTGGAATGCCTGCCACCGCTGCGGCGCGACCTCGGTAATCAGGAGTTGCGCTCGCGCATGGCCTTGGCCGCGCTCAAGGCCGGCCTGGCGTTTTCCAATACCAAGACTGCGCTAGCCCACTCCATTTCCTACGAGATGACCCTGCACCACGGCCTGCCCCATGGCATCGCCTGCTCCTTTACCTTGCCGCTGGTCCTTGGCTTGGCGTGGGGACATGACGCGGCGCGGGATCGCACCCTGCAACGGGTGTTCGGTGATGACCTGGACAAAGCCCAGACCCGGTTGCGCAACTTCCTGCATAGCCTGGAGGTAAAAACCGAGTTTGCCGATTACGGCGTCACGCCCACCGAGGCCGCCGCGATGATCCGCTTCGCCCTGCAAGGTGCACGCGGCAAAAACTTTATCGGTTCGAAAGCCGCCTAGGCTCAACGCAATTCAGTCTTTCCTCTTGCACCTGTAAAGGGTGCCACCCCGTCGCTGCGGCTTCGGGGGCGAATAACAATAAGGAAAACATCATGAATCGTGCACAAACCCTGCCTGCCCCTGCCGTTCGCTCGGCGTCGTTCCGTTTTGCCCAGTGGCGCATGCTGCTCGCGGCGATGTTTTGTTACCTGTTTTTCTACACTGGGCGCCAGACCTTCGGCTTCGCCATCCCGGGAATCCAGGCCGAGTTCGGCCTGACCAAGGAAGTGCTGGGCTGGATCTCGGCCGCCATGCTCTGGTCCTATGCCATCGGCCAGGCGATCAACGGCAACCTGGCCGATAAGTTCGGCGGACGGCGCATTATGACCCTGGGCGCGGTGCTGTCCTGTGGCGCCAACTGGGTCACCAGTTTTGCCAGTGGTTTTGCCGGGTTGATCCTGCCGTGGGGCATCAACGGTTACTTCCAGGCCCTGGGCTGGGCGCCGGGCAGTCGCTTGATCTCCAACTGGTGGAGCGCCAGCGAGCGCGGCCGGGTCTATGGCTTCTACGTGTTCGCCGCCGGCTGCGCGTCGGTGCTGTCCTATGTGACCTCCATCGTGGTGTTGGAGGTGCTGCAACTGGAATGGCGCTGGATCTTCCGCCTGCCGGTCCTGTTGATGTTGGCCGGGGGCATCCTGTTTTACCTGGTGGCCCGTGAGCGCCCGCAGGACCTGGGCTTCGAGCCCCTGGCCGATACCGGCGTGGCCAACGCCGAGGACAAGGGCCATGAAGTGGCCCACGGCGAAGAGGAAACCTCGGCCCAGCGCTACAAGGCAGTGCTGAAAAACGCGCGCCTGATCATTGCCGCCGTGTCCCTGGGTTTCCAGAACGCTGCACGCTACGGCCTGATCGTGTGGGTGCCGGTGCATTTCCTCGGCGCCAACTGGAAAAGCGGCGACAGCATGATCGATCCAAAGTGGATCACCGTCGCCCTGCCGGTGGGCATGGCCGTCGGCGCCCTGAGCAATGGCTGGGTGTCGGACAAGCTGTTCGGCTCCAAGCGCTACCTGGCGATCATGCTCTATATGTTCCTCGGCGCCGCGACCAGCCTGTGGATGTGGAGCCTGCCACCCCATAGCGCGATCGGCCTGGTGGCGCTGTTTCTCTGCGGGTTCTTTGTCTACGGCCCGGCGTCCAGCTTCTGGGCTTTGTGCCCGGACCTAGTGGGTGCCAAGCGCGCAGGCACGGCCACGGGTGTGATGAACTTCTCGTCTTATCTGTTCGCCGGCCTGGCAGAACCGCTGATCGGCAGTATGCTCGACAGTACCGGCAATACGTCGCTGATCTTCATCGTCGTCACCTCGGCCTGCCTGTGCAGCGCGGTGGTGGCCCTGTTTATCCGCCGTTGATGACCCGGCTCGGCTGATCCCTGGAACAGGATGCGTTATGTACCAGTACCACAAGTGGCTACGGTCCTTTCATGCGGTGGCGAAGACCGGCAGTTTCACCCTCGCCGCCGAGTACTTGAGCGTCGGCCAGCCGACTGTCAGCGAACAGGTCAACGGCCTGGAAAAGCAGTTCTCGGTGGAGTTGTTCCACCGCCGTGGGCGCTTTATCGAGATGAGCTCGGCCGGCCATGCGCTCTACGGGATCACCCAGGGCCTGTTCGGCCAGGAGGATGAGGCCATGCAACTGCTGCACAGCTTCAAGCAGCGCAAGACCGGGATGTTGCGCCTGGGCGCTGTTTCGCCGCCCATCGCCATGAACCTGACGTACGAGTTGATGCAGCGCCACCCGGATATCACGCTGGAGACCTCGTTTTCCCCGGAGAAGGAGACCCTCGACCGCCTGTTCAATTTTGATATCGACGTGGCAATCCTGGCCCTCTCGGAGTTTGACCAACGCTTCGATACGCAGCTGTACCGGCGTTACCCGATCATTGCGGTGGTGCGCGACGACCATCCCTGGGCTGCGCAGAAAGAGGTACACGTCGAGCAGATCAGCCAGGAGCGTTGGGTCATGCGCGAACGCAGCTCGCGCACCCGGCAACTGGTGGAAGAAAGCTGCAAGCGCCTGGGGGTGGACCTCAACTGCGTGATGCAGCTCAACAGCCGCGAAGCCATCGTGCATGCCATCGCCAAGGGTATCGGCATTGGCTTTGTGTCGGCGGTGGAATACGCCGAAACGCCCGGCACCACACCGATCACCTTCGTCGACCACCCGTTTTCCATCGACTACCACCTGTGTTGCCTGGGCATCCGGCGCAACCGACCGATGATCGCCGAACTGTTCGAGGCCAGCCCCATACCGGCTACCTGATTCGCTTCACCCTTTTGCACTCAACCGGCTTACCTCGTGAATCGAGGGACGGCCTGCTCATACCCGAAAATGGAGATTGATCATGCATTACCAACAACCTTCTACCTTGCAAGCCGTGGTCCTGGACTGGGCCGGCACCGTCGTCGACTTCGGCTCGTTTGCGCCCACGCAGATTTTCGTCGAGGCCTTTGCCGAGTTCGGCGTCGCCGTGTCCCTGGAGGAAGCCCGCGGGCCGATGGGCATGGGCAAGTGGGATCACATCCGCACCCTGTGCAATCAGCCGCAGATTGCCGAGCGCTATCGTGCGGTGTTCAACCGCCAGCCGACCGACGCAGACGTCACCGCCCTGTACGAGCGTTTCATGCCGTTGCAGATCGAGAAAATCGCCCTGCACTCGGCAGTGATTCCCGGTGCGCTGGAGGCGATTGAAACCCTGCGCGCCAAGGGTTTGAAGATCGGCTCGTGCTCGGGCTACCCGGCGGTGGTGATGGCCAAGGTAGTCGAGTTGGCGCGGCAAAATGGCTATGTGGCCGATCATGTAGTGGCCACCGACGAAGTGCCCAACGGTCGCCCGCATCCGGCCCAGGCCCTGGCCAATGTGATCGCCCTGGGCATCAGCGATGTGGCGGCGTGCGTCAAGGTCGATGACACCTGGCCAGGAATCCTGGAAGGACGCAGTGCCGGCATGTGGACAGTCGCCCTGACCTGCTCGGGCAACGCACTGGGACGGACCTACGCGCAATACAAGGCGCTGCCGGCCGAAGAACTGGCGCAGGAACGCGAGCGTATTACACAGATGTTTCAAGGGTCACGGCCGCACTACCTGATCGACACCATCGTCGACCTGCCGGCAGTAATCGACGATATCAATGCGCGACTGGCACGCGGGGAAACACCTCAAGGCAGTTGAAATCGCTGCCAATCCTGCAGGAGCCGGTTTGCCGGCTCCTGCAATGGATTTGGGTGTATCGCGCTATTGCGCCTGAAAGGTCTCCAGATAGGTCAGCAGATTCTCGATCTTCTGCTGATCACTAATCCCCCAGAAAATCATGCGGGTGCCGCTCACCACCTTTTTCGGGTTCTCGATATAGGCCGCGAGGGTTTCCCGCGTCCACACCACGCCCGAATTTTTCATCGCGGCGGAATACTGATAGTCCGCCGTGGTGCCCGCCAGCCGCCCGATCACCCCGTTGAGCTGTGGCCCAAAGCCGCCACGGGCGTTCAACCCGACACTGTGGCAACCGCCACAGGTCTTGGCGAACAGCCGGCCACCTGCCTCGGCATCGCCTGCTGCCACCGCCGACGTGTTGAAGAGCATGGCCGTGAGTAACAAGGTCAGTAAGGCAGCGGGTTTCATCAGGGGCTCCAGGTCACGGGCTTCAGGCGGTAGAGGCGGTAATTATGCCTGCGGTTTACTTGTCCTCGTCCACGTTATTGAAGCGTGCCCGGTTGATCTGCCAAGGCAGGGCTGGCTGTGAACGGATTTTTTTATGTTTGCCACGGCTGAAAAAGTGCGTTTGCAGTTCCAGGAAGTGCCGGTCGCGCCCTACCGACTCAAAGGTTACGACAAAGAAAATCAGCGGTGTGCTGGCCTTGGCCCAGAGCTTGGACGCCTTCTCGATGGCTTCGGGCAAATGGCTTTTGGTGCTGTAGGACACGAAGGTGGAGAACGCCGCCTGTTCATGGTTTTTAAACAGTTTGCTGATTTCATCCACTTTGTCGTTATGGGACTGGACCCACTCCCATTCGACGTTGGACAGGATGCTCTTGTCGGGATATTTCAGGACCGCATCGGTACGCCCGCCCTGTTCGAAATAGGCACGCGCGCCAAGCAATTTCGCGCACTCGCGCATCACCAGCCCCACATGAATCGTCCACCCGGCACGGTTGGTGACGGCATCCACCTCCACCGGAAAATCCTGGTACCACAGGCAATTGAACAGGGTGATGAAGTCGCGTTCGATCCGTTTCATTTTTACTTCCTTAGCGTCGACTGGATGAATGGCAAAGAGCCATCACTCTAAATCAACTGAAGGCAAATCGCTCCCGCTGTCTGGCAAAACATTTGGACACAGCCATTTAATTGCCATCACTCCCGCCCTCTGTTTGCATGCGCACTTTCCATCAGCGCGTCAGTTCAAGGAGAGATCAATGAGAACCATGGTGGTCGGTGCAAGCAAAGGTTTGGGCAGGGCATTTATGGAAGGCTTGGGCGACGTGGGGGATACCTTGATCGGGGTCTCGCGTAGCCGTCCTACAGGCTTGATATCCAGCAGTGGCGCCGAAGTGTCATGGGTCGAAGCCGACCTTGGCCAGCCGGCGCAAGCCGCACAGGTCATCGAGCAGGCGGTGGCACAGGACGGCCTGGATACGCTGATCTATAACCTGGGTATCTGGGAAGAACAGGCGTTCGATGAGGCCTACAGCTTCCTCAAGGATGAAGACACGCAGTTGGAGGCCATTGTCAGCTGCAACATCACCGCCCCCTTGCTGCTGATCAAGCGCCTGCTGCCCGTGCTGTTAAAAAGCCCCAACCCACGCATCATCTTTACCGGCTCTACCTCAGGCCTGCCACAGAGTGGGCGCCCGGAGGTGACGTTCGGCGCGTCGAAGTTCGCCTTGCGCGGCATGGCCGATGCCTTGCGTGAAGGTTATCGGCACCAGCGCCTGGGCGTGACCTGCCTGAACCTGGGCTACCTGAATACCGAGGATCCATTGAGCACCTCCCGCCTCGAGGCCGAGCAGCGTGGCGACGGGCAGTTGATCCCGGTACACGACGTGGTGCAAGTGGTGCGCATGGCCTTGAGCCTGTCATCGGCTAGCTTTGTCAAAGAGCTGACTTTGCCGGCCCTGCTGGACGAGCGCTTCTGACGGAACAGGCCGAATCTTCAGACAGCCAGATAAAGCGCCATCAGGCACAACGGCACCAACACCAGCCCCAGCAGCATCATGAGCACCACACTCATGGCGTTGGTCCGGGGCGTGCCGACGTGGCTGACAAAGCCCATGCACAACCGTCGCAACAGCTCCGCGCCTCGGGCGAATTGATAGACCACGCCGATGGTGAGCAGCGAGAGGGTTCCGGTCGCCGCGCAGTAAAACAGGATCGGCTCGGGCATGAAGTAACTGGAGATAAAACCTTCGGAGGTGGCATAGATAAACGTCACGGGCTGAAACAACGCGATCGAATACAGCACATTGCGCAACGGGTTGAACGCGATCGTCGGCCGCACTTCGTCAGCGGGCAACATGGCGTACAGCTCGTTCATGTCCGACCAGCGAAACCAGTAGACCGCCACACTGAACAACAGGTAGGCCAAGGCAATCGTCGCCGAAAAGCACCCCAGGAACTGCCACGAACCAAACCCGCGACGCGTTCCCACGTTGATGCTCCATTTGGTCAACTGGATGGTCACGCAGTCGATCACCATCGCCACCAGCAGCCCCTTGCCGTAGAAGTCCTTGATGGCTTGCAGCACATTCGGCGGCGGCGGCACATTGAACACGTGCTCGGGATTTTTAAACAGGTAGAGATCCAGCAGCCACACCACAAAAAACACCAGCGACACGAGCAAGGTGTACAGCGGGATACTGATCAGTTGGCGCCGGGCGAGGTACGTTTGCCCGAACACCCGTTGGAAGAGGTTGGCCCACAACTGGGCGATCCCGATAAAGCGGTCGCGGCCAAGGCTCATGCCGCCCAAGGTCTTGAGTATTTCCAGGCGGCTTTTCTGGGTGGTAAACGCGACGGCGACCAATACCCCGGTACACCCGAACAACACGGTGGCAAAGACGATCAACGCCCCAATCAGTTCTTTCACACTCGCATCCCTTGCTGTGAAGTTACGTGGCCCACATCCTGGCTTATCCCACCCGCGGCTCGCAAGCAGCGGCCGTTTTATCCACGCTGCCGACACGCCCAAGTGACCACCCATCGAATAAAAAATATTCAGTAGAACCTATCCCGTGGCCTGCCACTCCACCTTACTCAACCCAGATGGTGGAGTAAGGATCATGGCTCAGCCATCGATATTGGTACTGGAAGACGACGAAATCATTCGCTCGTTGATGGTGGATGTACTGGAGGAGTTCGGCGCGGTGGTGACCTCGTTCCCATCGGCCGATGAAGGCATGATTTTTCTGGAGCGGACCAGTGATCCGGTAGACCTGATTGTCAGCGATATCCAGATGCCCGGCCTGCTCAACGGGTATGACCTGAGCAAGGTCGTGGCCCATCGCTGGCCGTCCTTGCCGGTGGTGCTGACCTCGGGCAATACGGTGATGGCGGCGCAACTGGGCAATACGGTGAAATTCCTGCCCAAGCCATGGAGCACCGAGCGCCTGCTTGACTGTGTGCAGTCGGCATTGGTGCAGGGTACCTCCCTGCACTGATAGCGTCACAACACGGCGGCAATCGAACTTCGCGATAAGGTGTGGGGTCTGTTTTTGAATATTGGGTTATTTTTCTGACAACAACGTCAGATTTTTTACCCAGCTTTTCAGATACAGACGACGGGACAAACAGAATCGTTGCCCGCCCTTCACCCACGCGTCAGCCATGGTTTGCCCTGGCCGACCAGTCCGAGCTTACTGCATGCATCCACAGGCCCATGACGTCGCGGCGCCCTCCCTGCTTGAAGCCTTGCGCGCAGGCACAGCCCTGCTCCATGTGGCCCTGGAAAAACGCTTGCCATTCTTTTCCCCGCAGCTGGATGCCGACGGGTATCGGCGTTTGTTTGAGGCTTACTACGGTTTCTACCACCCGCTGGAATCACGACTGTACGACTGCGCCTTGATTCCTGTGGGATTCAACCAGGCGCTGCGGGTGAAAACCCCTACCCTCCACAGTGACCTGATTGCCCTGGGCCTCACCAGCCAGGCGATTGCCGCCCTGCCCCTCTGCCCTCGCCTGCCACGCCTCGACACCCCGGCCGCCTGCCTGGGTGTGTTGTATGTGCTCGAAGGCGCGACCCTCGGCGGCCAGGTACTGCGCCGGGAGATGGCCCGGCGCTTGGCGCTGGACGCCAGCAACGGCGGCGCCTTTCTCGATATATACGGCACCGAGACTGGTCGGCGCTGGAAAGACTTTCTCGACTACTTGGGCCACGTCCCGCTGGACGACCTCGGCCGGCAGCAGGCGGAGGACGCGGCCTGCTCGACATTCAGCTGTTTTGAGCAATGGCTCGACAGCCAGGAGGTACTGCTATGAAACCCGAAGATTTTGAAGAACTGCTGGCCAACTGTGCCGACGAGCCGATCCGCTTCCCTGGCGCGATCCAGCCTCATGGCGCACTGCTGACCCTGCGCGAACCGGACCTGCAAATCGTGCAAGTCAGCGCCAACGTGGCCAGCCTGTTCAATCACCCGCCTGAGACCTTGCTTGGCCAGCCACTGGATACGCTGTTGGGCGCGGACAATGCGCGCACGGTGCAGCAGATCGCCAGTCAACTTAACTTTATCGACGCCCCGGCGCTGCACGTCACCCTCAACGGGAACGAGTTCGAAGGCCTGCTGCACCGCCATCAAGGCGTGCTGGTGCTGGAGTTCGAGCCACGCTACGAGCACTTCCAGCCCAAGTCGGTGAACGGCCGCGCCAGCAACCTGGGCAAGATGTTGCAACGTTTGCAGTCGGCGAAAACCCTGCAAGCCTTGTACGAAATCAGCGTGAGCGAAATCCAGGCCATGACCGGCTATGACCGTGTGCTGATTTATCGCTTCGAAGAGGAAGGCCACGGCCAGGTCATCGCCGAAGCGTCCGCGCCGTCCATGGAACTGTTCAACGGCCTGTTCTTCCCGGCGTCCGACATCCCGGAACAGGCCCGCGAGTTGTACCGCACCAACTGGCTGCGAATCATCCCCAATGCCGACTACGAGCCGGTGCCGCTGCTACCCAAGCTGCACCCGGACACCGGGCAACCGCTGGATTTGAGCTTCGCCACCCTGCGCAGCGTGTCGCCGATCCACTGCCAGTACATGAAGAACATGGGCGTGCTGTCGTCCATGAGCATCTCGCTGATGAAAGGCGACAAATTGTGGGGGTTGATCAGTTGCGGCAACCGCGAGCCGCTGCACGTGCCCAACGACCTGCGCACCACCTGCCAGACCATCGGCCAGGTGCTGTCGTTGCAGATCAGCGCCATGGAGGCCCTGGATATCAGCCGCCAGCGTGAAGAAAAAGTCGAGGCCCTGGACACACTCAACCAGGCAATGAGCGCGTCAGCGGACACGGTGTTCGACGGCCTGGCCCAATGCCCGCAGGTGTTGATGGACCTGGTCCTGGCCGGTGGCGTGGCGATCATTGAAGGCCAGCAACTGCATCGCTATGGCAACTGCCCGGATCCGGCGCAGATCCGCGCCTTACACAAATGGCTGCAGGACACCGGGCAACCGGTGTTTGCCAGCCACCACCTGTCAGCGGTCTACCCGCCCGCAGCCGACTATCAGCCAGTGGCCAGTGGCGTCCTGGCCATGAGCCTGCCCAAGCCGGTGGACAACGGCGTGCTGTGGTTCCGCCCGGAAGTCAAAGAGAACATCCAGTGGAGCGGCGACCCGCAGAAACCGCTGGCCCTGGAAAAATCCGACGCGGGCCTGCGCCTTCGCCCACGCACCTCGTTTGAAATCTGGAAGGTGGAAATGGCTGGCATCTCCACCAAGTGGAGCTCTGGCGACCGTTTCGCCGCCAACGACCTGCGCCGTTCGGCCCTGGAAAACGACCTGGCCCGCCAGGTCCTGCGCGAGCAACAAGCGGTGCACGCCCGGGATGAACTGGTGGCGGTGGTGTCCCATGACCTGCGCAACCCGATGACCGTGATTTCAATGCTGTGCGGCATGATGCAAAAGGCGTTCAGCTCTGATGGCACCCACACCTCGCGGCGGATTTCCTCGGCCATCGACACCATGCAGCAGGCCGCCGCGCGCATGAATGTGTTGCTGGAGGATTTGCTCGACACCTCAAAGATCGAGGCGGGCCGCTATACCGTCAAGCCGGTGCCCCTGGACGTCAGCCAGATCCTCGAAGAAGCCTATGCGCTGCTGGCGCCCCTGGCCCAGGAAAAGGGGGTTGACCTGTCGTTCAACGCCGAACCCGGCCTGCAGATCAACGCCGACCCGGAGCGTTTGTTCCAGGTACTGTCGAACCTGATCGGCAACGCCATCAAGTTCACCCCGCGCCAGGGCAAGATCGGGATTTCGGCGATGAGCAATGGCGAGGAGATTGTGTTTGCGGTGCGCGACTCCGGCGAAGGCATTGCCCCTGACCAACTGCCCCACGTGTTTGACCGCTACTGGACCCTGACCGAAAACAACCCCACGGGCAGCGGCCTTGGGCTGTACATCACCCAGGGCATCGTCAAGGCCCACGGCGGGCGGATCGAAGCCGAAAGCGAGCTGGGGCGTGGCAGTGAATTCCGCTTTACCGTCCCCAAGGTCACGCAGCCCCCATGCTGACCGCGCGGCCCACTGTGCCTACCTCTGTGGCGAGCGGGCTTGCCCGCGCTGGGCTACGCAGCGGCCCCCTTCAGACCTCTGCGGTGTGTCAGGCATACCATAGCGCCCGGTTTTGGGGCTGCTGCGCAGCCCAGCGCGGGCAAGCCCGCTCGCCACAACCACATCACAAAACTCAGAGCCAGACCGCATCCCATAATGGGTAGTCACCGATATGCTCCACCAGCCCTGCCCTCAGCGGATTGGCAATAATATAGCGAGCGATTTTCCGGTGGTCCTCTTCAGCCCTCACCGCACGGTCATGATAACCACGCTGCCAAAACGGCCCCGTGGTACCGCAAGCACGGTTTATCGTCAGCGTGCTCCGGGACTTGGTCCGCCCCATGACTTGCGCCAACCCCATCTCTTGCAGCTCAAACAGCCAATGAAAGTGATCCGGCATAATGACCCAGGCCAGCGAGTTGACCTGGCCTGAGTCATGGGTACGCTTGAGCTCGGCCACCAACAATCGGCCCAGGCGCAGATCACGGAACAATGGCCGTCGCCCATACACGACGGCGGTTATCAGATAGGATCGGCCTGGCTCCGAGTACCGGCCACGGCGTAACAAATGAGAGTCTGGCTGACGAAGCATTCCTTTGCGCCTTTGAACAATAAGTACATGTCGAGGCTAGCAGCGGATATCAGCCAATGACCGTAAGATTGGTGAACACATGTATCCGCTTGCCACAGTGAGCCTGCTTTGACAAAACACCGACATCCACTGCGTTAACCTACCCAGTCCAATCCCGCACAGAGCCGTGTTTTCATGCTGCAACCCGACACATTGCCCGCCGTCCTCGCCGGCCCCTTATTGCGTCGCCTGGAGCCGGGCCGCCTGGTGTTGTGGCTGGTGGGCAGTCGCGCGCTGGCATTGACCTTGCGGCTGCAGTTCTGTCAGGACGAGGGCGAACAGTCCCTGGATATCGACCTCGACGCCACACGCTGCCAGGTCATTGCCGTGGGCCGCGCGGCGTTTATCCACCTGATTGATGTGTCGCTGGCCACGCCCCTGCCTCAGGACGTGCCCATCCGGTATGACCTGCTGATCGAGGGTGGCGCCGGCATCGCCCAATGGGCCCCGCATCTGTTGTACCCAGGCGCCCAGGCCCCGGACTTCATCCTGCACAGCCGTATCCGCCAGTTGCTGCACGGTTCTTGCCGCAAACCCCACCATTACGCCGACGAGGGCCTGCTCTGCGCTGATCGCCTGTTGGCCGCCGACCGCAGCCTGGCCCAGCGCCCGGCGTTGTTGATGATGAGTGGCGACCAGGTGTACGCCGACGATGTGGCCGGGCCGATGCTGCGCGCCATCCATGGGCTGATTGCGCGCTTGGGCCTGTTCGATGAGCACCTCGATGGCGCCGTGGTGGACGACAGCGCCAAGCTCTATGACCACCCTGCCAGCTATTACCATCGCGCCGATCTGTTGCCGGCCCTGGAGAGCAACGAGACCCTGCGCGAACGCTTTTTTGGCGGGGTGAAAAAGCCGATCTTCACCAGCAGCACCGCCGACAACCACCTGGTGACTTTCGCTGAAGTCATGGCCATGTACCTGCTGGTCTGGTCGCCCACCCCCTGGACCCTGATCGCCACACAGCCGCCCACTCGGCTCACTGCCGAAGAACGGGCGCGCTACGCCCGCGAACAGGTGCCTGTGGATAAGTTTCGCGACGGTCTGGGCGGTGTGGCCCGGGTGTTCGCCCATGTGCCGTGCCTGATGATTTTCGATGATCACGACATCACCGATGACTGGAACCTCAGCGCCCAGTGGGAACAGACCGCCTATGGCCATCCGTTCTCCAAACGCATCATCGGCAACGCCTTGCTCGCCTATATGCTCTGCCAGGGCTGGGGCAACAACCCCGATGCCTTCGCCGCGCTTGTGGAAAAAACCCTGGCCCTGAGCGCGACGGCCCAGCAGCACGACAACCATTTACCCGCGCCCGCCCAGGACCAATTGCTCGAAGAACTCCTGCAGTTTCAACAGTGGCATTACGTGCTGCCCACCACCCCGGCGCTGGTGGTCATCGACACCCGTACGCGGCGCTGGCGCAGTGAATTCACCCTCAAGCAACCGTCCGGCCTGCTGGACTGGGAAGCCTTGAGTGAGCTGCAACAAGAACTGCTCGACCACCCTTCGGCAATCATCGTGTCGCCTGCGCCGATCTTCGGCGTCAAGCTGATCGAGACGGTGCAGAAAGTCTTCAGTTGGTGCGGTTACCCACTGTTGGTCGATGCCGAAAACTGGATGGCCCACCGTGGCGCCGCGCAGGTGATCCTGAATATCTTCCGCCACTCGCGCACCCCAGGTAACTACGTGATTCTGTCGGGGGATGTGCACTACTCGTTCGTCTACCAGGTGCTGATCCGCCATCGCAACGGCGGGCCGAATATCTGGCAGATCACCAGCAGTGGCATCAAGAACCAATTCCCGCCGCGCCTGCTGGAATGGTTCGACCGCCTTAACCGCTGGCTCTACTCACCACGCTCGCCCCTGAACTGGCTGACCCGGCGCCGGCGCATGCAAGTGGTGCCGTATACCCCGGAACATGCCGAAGCGGGAGAACGCCTGTGGAACAGTGCCGGCATCGGCCAGGTGTTTTTCAATGAGCAAGGGCAGCCGGAGGCGATTTACCAGCACAACGCCAACGGCTCGGCTCCTACCCGGATGGTGGAACCGCTCTAGCTTGGCCACCAACAATAATGGCGTTTAGCCACAATTTTACCCGGACAAACCTCGCTGTACAGTACGCCCAGCCACGGAGTATCGGCGTTAACACCTGACTGGCCACAATGAGCCGGCATCCTCGCAGGGAGCGCGCAGATGGGCGATACATCCGATTTGGATCCGTTGAACAGTGAGCTTTTCGACGTCAACGCCGACCTGGTCCATGCCATCATGGAACTGGTCAGCGATGGAATCTGGGACTGGAACGCCAACACCGGGTTTGTCTATCGCAACCCCGGCTGGTACGAAATGCTGGGCTACGATCACCATTCCCTGGAAAACACCGTCTTCACCTGGGAAAGCGTGATCCACCCCGACGATTACCCCCATGTGATGAAAGTCTTCGATGACTACATCAATAGCCGCACCCCTCACTATCAAGCCGAATACCGCTGTCGAAAAAAAGACGGCACCTGGCTGTGGATCGAAGACCGTGGCTACATCATTGCCCGCAATGCCGATGGCTCGGTGTCGCGCATGGTTGGCGCCCACCGCAGCATTCATGAGCGCAAACGCTCCCTGGAACAGCTTGAGCGGCGCAACCAATCCCTTGAAGCGCTGGTGGCTGAACGCACCCGCGAACTGTCGCGGGTCAACCAGCAACTGCAGTTACAGCTCGAGGAAAACCGCTCCCTGGCCGAGCGCGATACCTTGACCCGCATCGCCAACCGCTATCGCCTGGAAAAAGCCCTGCTCGAAGAGTGTGCGCGCGCTCAGCGGTTTCGTCTGCCGCTGGCGGTGATTGCCATGGATGTCGATGACTTCAAGTTGATCAACGACCAGCATGGACACGCCGTGGGAGATGCCACCCTGCTGCGGGTAGTCGAATGCCTGGAGCATTGCGTGCGCCAGGGCGACCTGCTGGCACGTTGGGGCGGCGACGAGTTTATGCTGATTATGCCCAAGAGCACCGTGGAAACCGCCCGGATACTGGCCGAGCGCATTCGCCGGGCGGTGCTCGACCTGCCTCCCGTGGGCGATTTCAACGTGACCCTGAGCCTGGGGGTGGTACAGCGCCTCGATGGCGAATCACCCGCCGACCTGATGGCCCGGGCGGACCAGGCGCTGTACCGGTCCAAGGCCGCGGGCAAGGACCGGGTTTCGCAGTAACCGTTAGCGCACCGGCGGCGCGTACTGGATGCCGCCGTTGTTCCACAGCGCATTGAGGCCGCGCGGGATCTTCAGCACGCTGCCCTGGCCAATGTTGCGCTCGAACACCTCGCCATAGTTGCCTACTTGCTTGACGATCTGCACCACCCAGTCCTTGCGCAGCTTCAAATCCTTGCCGTACTCCCCATCGGCCCCCAGCAGGCGGGCGATGTCGGGGTTCTTGGTGGTCTTGGCCTGTTCCTCGACGTTCTTCGAGGTGATGCCCATTTCCTCGGCATTGAGCATGGCAAACAGCGTCCACTTGACGATGCTGAACCAGTCGTCATCGCCCTTGCGCACCAGCGGGCCCAGGGGTTCCTTGGAGATCACTTCCGGCAGCACGATAAACTCATCCGGGTGCGCCATCTTGATCCGCTGGGCGTACAGGCCCGACTGGTCGGTGGTCAGCACGTCGCAACGGCCGGCTTCCAGGCCCTTGGCACTTTCATCGGCGGTGTCGAAGGTGATCGGGGTGTATTTCATGCCATTGGCACGGAAGTAATCCGAGACGTTCAACTCGGTGGTGGTGCCGGCCTGGATACAGATGGTCGCGCCATCCAGCTCCTTGGCGTGGGCCACTCCCAGCTTGGTATTCACCAGAAACCCGATACCGTCGTAATAGGTCACGCCGGTAAACACCAGGCCCATTCCGGAATCCCGTGAGCTGGTCCAGGTGGTATTGCGCGAGATCACGTCGATTTCCCCGGATTGCAACGCAGTGAAGCGCTCCTTGGCGGTCAGTTGGGTGAATTTAACCTTCGAGGCATCGCCAAACACGGCGGCGGCAACGGCATGGCACACATCAACGTCGATGCCGGTCATCTTGCCCTGGGCGTCCGGCACGCCGAAGCCTGGCAAGCCGTCGCTGACCCCACATTGGATAAAGCCCTTTTTCTGGATCGCGTCCAGGGTCGCGCCTGCGTGAGCAGTGCCGGCCAGGCCCAGGACAGTGGCGGCGGTGAGTGCTGCCAGGGTGGATTTCAGATGCTGCATGCAAGGCTCTCCGTGTTGGATTTTATTATTTGGCGCCGCAAACACGGGCCAGTTTATTTATAGTGTTGCCGGTCAGTATCAACGGCTTTACACCTGGGTCACAAATGACGTTTAGGCAAAGGCTCCTTCCTGTTTGGAATGAACTCCCATGATCTCAAAACGCTTGACCCCTTCGATGACTGCCCTGCAATGCTTCGAAGCCGCTGCCCGGCACCTGAGCTTCACCCGTGCCGCCGAAGAACTGCACCTGACCCAAAGTGCGGTGAGCAAGCAAGTGGCGCAACTGGAGGAAATGCTCTGCCACAAGCTCTTCGAGCGCGTGCGCCAGCGTCTGTACCTGTCGCCGGCGGGCTCGCTGTACCTGGCAGAAGTGCACAAGATCCTGACCCAGGTGGATATCTCCAGTCGCTATATCCTCACCTACGGTGGTGAAACCGAGGTGCTGCGCATCGCCACCCAACCGACCTTCGGCGACCGCTGGCTGGTGCCCAAGCTCAAGGACTTTGCCGCCCGTCATCCGAATATCCACCTGGATGTGCGCAACGAGCTCGAACCCTTCGACGTGCTGCAGGCCAAGGCCGATATCGCGTTCTTCTTCGGCCAGGGGTCATGGCCGGGGGCCACCTGCATTGAGCTGTTTCGCGAAGCGGTAGTGCCAGTGTGCGCACCGGGGTTTGTCGCCCAGGGCAGCGACGCTTCATCGCAACACACCTTGCTGCAATGCACCTCACGGCCCGAGGCCTGGCACGAGTGGTTCCTGGAACAGGGCCTGCATTCACAGAACAGCTACCACGGGCCGCGCTTCGACACGTTCTACATGTGCATACGCGCGGCGCAATCGGGTTACGGCGTGGCGCTGGTGCCGCACTACCTGGTGGCTGACGAATTGGCCCAGGGCAGCCTGGTGGTGCCATGGGACTATGCGATGCCCAGCAGTGGCGCGCACTTTATCGCCCATGCCGAGCATGCCGGGGAGATTCCCAAGGTGAAGGCGTTTTTGCAGTGGATGGTGGAGTACACCCACTCTCACTGTGGGGGCGGGCTTGCCTGCGATGGTGGTGTATCAGTCAACTGATGGGCTGCCTGATGCTCCCCCATCGCGGCATAGGTATCTACACACTCTCTTCTGGGTATGTGTACATATCCGTTGCTTCGGTAACGGCGGCTATTGGTTCCGCTCTTACAGCGGGTCACTTTTGGAAAAGAGCCCCAAAAGTAACCAAAAGGGCTCTTGCCCCACCACTCGGCACCTCGCCTAGGCTCGGTGTGCCCGTCATCCGACATTGA
>NZ_JAARMC010000012.1:0-162123 GCF_012985595.1 Pseudomonas sp. WS 5411 | reverse complement strand
CGATCTCTCGTTAGCGGGAGGCGAATTCTACAGCGTTACACGCTGCTGTCAACACCTCTTTTTCTCCGCTTTCGACCGAGAGGATCGAAACGTTAATAGAGCCAAACAACACTGCTCTACCAACTCCTTCTGGGCTTCGATGAACTGAAGCAACTCGCTGTCGAATTCTGCGTAACTCTTTGTTTACCAAGGAGTTTTCCGTTTCGACTGCGCCGGAAGTGGGGCGAATTATAGACTTCCAGAATCTGCCGTCAACCTTTAATTTCATTTTTCTATCGAAGGGCCCAGCAACTCTCAAAAACCTCGCCTTCTATATAGAAGGCCCAAGAAATTGAGCAATATATTGCTCAATTGCCAGCAGTTGATCATCATAGTGCCCTCTGCCTCTATATGAACCTGGACAAACACCCCCAATGACCACTTCATCCCGCAGCCTGGGCTCGGCGCTGTTTCCTGTCGGCCTACTGCTGATTGCCATGGCCTCTATCCAGTCGGGCGCTTCACTGGCCAAAAGCATGTTCCCGATTGTGGGCGCCCAAGGCACCACCACCCTGCGCCTGGTTTTCGCCAGCATCATAATGCTGCTGTTGCTGCGCCCCTGGCGCGCCAAACTCACCGCCAGGTCACTGCGTACCGTCATCGTTTACGGCATGGCGCTGGGCGGCATGAACTTCCTCTTCTATATGTCATTGCGCACCGTGCCCCTGGGTATTGCGGTAGCCCTGGAATTCACCGGCCCACTAGCCGTTGCCATCTATGCTTCCCGGCGTGCCGTCGACTTCCTGTGGATAGCCCTGGCCATTATCGGCCTGCTGCTATTAATACCCGTCGGTGAAGCAAGCCAAGGCATCGACCTGACCGGCGCCGCCTACGCATTGGGTGCGGGGATCTGCTGGGCCCTCTATATTCTGTTCGGCCAGAAGGCTGGCGCGGACAATGGCGTGCAAACCGCGGCTCTCGGCGTAATGATCGCCGCACTGTTCGTCGCCCCCATCGGTATCGTCCATGCCGGTAGCGCGCTGCTGACACCCGCGCTGATTCCGATCGCCATTGGCGTGGCGATTCTTTCCACCGCCCTCCCCTACACCCTGGAGATGGTCGCCCTGACCCGCCTGCCCGCGCGCACCTTCGGCACGCTGATGAGTATCGAGCCCGCGTTCGGTGCGCTTTCCGGGCTGTTTTTCCTCCAGGAATACCTGTCCCTGGCGCAATGGCTGGCGATCGCCTGCATTATCCTGGCCTCCGTGGGCGCAACGCTGACCATGCGTAGCCAGTCAAAGCCAATCATCGCGGCAGATTGAGACAGGATTTAACGAAGCTCTGGCATTTGCCGCTCAATTAGGCCATGTTTAGGCTGTAACTCAGTGTCAGTCATGGAGATTTTCGAATAAGGACATCCACCGACCCTACACTTGAGAGCGAGCAAAGCCAGCATCGGGCATTCCAACGGCGCGGCTATTAAGGATGGTAATGAAGCGAATTTTGATACTGCTTGTCGTCATCGCCTTGGCTGGGTGTGCCGCAACCACCAAGACAGAAGTCAAACGCGGAAAGAAAGGGCTGCATATCAACTGCTCTGGCCTGTCCTCCTCTTGGGACCAGTGCTACACCAGCGCAGCCAACTCGTGCGGCAAGAAAGGCTACAGAGTGATCGCCAAATCCGGCGACAACAGCGAGGAGCCGGGTGACTACCCCTTCGGCATCAACCCGGCCGGCTATACCAGCCGTAGCATGATCGTGCTCTGCAAGTAAGCGCTCATTCCTGCGAAATTCTCTGACTGAGCTCTTCATAGCTCGATGCAAGTACCTGCGCCTGAACCTGCGGGTCGACCATCATCCTGGCCACCACCAGTGCACCCACACACTGGGATAAGATCGCCCAGGCCAGGCTTTCGCTCTCCAAGATCCGCGCCCAGTTGGCCTGCAGCCGGCAAATCCACTCCTGGGCGTGTTGGCGTACCGCGATATCCGCACGGGCAATTTCCGCGCCCATGCTCGGCAAGGCGCAACCGTCTTGCACTTGCTCCACATGGGCCATGCTCAGATAGAACTTGAGGCAGCGCTGCAGGCGCTCCCGACTCTGCACCTCGCCCACACTCAAACGCTCCAGGCTTTGGCTCAACTCATGCTCGACGATGGAGCTGAACAGCGCGTCCTTGGACGAAAAGTGGCTATAAAAAGCCCCGCCACTCAGGCCAATGGCTTTCATCAGCCCATCTACGCCAACGCTGGCAAACCCTTCTTTTTTCGCCAGGGCCGCACTGCTGTGCAGGAGCTTGTCCCTGGTTTGCTGCTTGTGACTGACTGAATAGCGCATCGCCTCTCCCCTTGAAGACACCACCTTGACGCCTGCCGAATCGTAGCATAACGTTCGTTTAGTTAACGATCGTTTACCCAAGGACTTGCCATGACTGAGAATAAGAAAATCGTACTGGTCGTCGGCGCAGGCGACGCTACAGGCGGCGCCATTGCCAAGCGTTTTGCCCGCGAAGGTTATGTGGCCTGCGTCACCCGACGCAGTGCCGACAAGCTGCAACCCCTGGTGGACAGTATCCAGGCTGCGGGCGGCGAGGCTCACGGCTTTGCCTGCGATGCACGCAAAGAGGACGAGGTGATCGCGCTGATCGAGCAGATCGAAAGCGAGCTGGGTCCGATTGAGGCATTCGTGTTCAACATCGGCGCCAACGTGCCGTGCAGCATCCTCGAAGAAACCGCCCGCAAATATTTCAAGATCTGGGAGATGGCCTGCTTCTCAGGCTTCCTCAATGCCCGTGAAGTGGCCAAGCGCATGGTGACCCGCCAGCGCGGGACGATTCTGTTTACCGGGGCCACCGCCGGGTTACGCGGTGCCGCAGGCTTTGCCGCCTTTGCCGGGGCCAAACACGGCATTCGCGCCCTGGCCCAAAGTATGGCCCGCGAGCTGGGCCCGATGAACATCCATGTGGCCCACGTGGTCGTGGATGGCGCCATCGACACGGACTTCATCCGCGACAACTTCCCAAGCAAATACGCGCTCAAGGACCAGGACGGCATTCTGGATCCCGAGCATATCGCCGACAACTATTGGCACCTGCACCGCCAGCCACGGGATGCCTGGACCTTCGAACTGGACCTGCGCCCCTGGAACGAAACCTGGTAAGCACGCCAACATAACAATAAGCAGCGAGCATCCAACATGAGCAAAACCCTGGAATTCTTCTTCGACCTCGGCAGCCCCACCACCTACCTGGCCTACACCCAACTGCCCGGAATCTGTGCCGAAACCGGCAGCCAACTGGTGTATCAGCCCATCCTGCTGGGCGGCATCTTCAAGGCCACCGGCAATGCCTCGCCCGTCACCATCCCGGCCAAGGGCCGCTACCTGCTGCAAGACCTGGCACGCTACGCCAAGCGTTACGGGGTCCCCCTCAAGTTCAATCCGCACTTCCCCATCAATACCCTGACCCTGATGCGCGCCGTCACCGGCATTCAACTACGCCAGCCAGAACGCTTTATCGACTTCATCGACTGCCTGTTCCGGGCGATATGGGTGGAAGGGCGCAACATGGGGGATCCAGCAGTCGTAGCGGCGGTGCTGGCGCAACACCACTTCGACCCTGCCCAGGTGCTGGAGCTGACCCAGGATGAGGAGGTCAAGGACGCCCTCAAGCACAAGACCGAAGAGGCGATTGCCCGTGGCATGTTTGGGGCGCCTGCCATGTTTGTCGGCCAGCAACTGTTCTTCGGCCAGGATCGCCTGGACTTTGTCCGCGAAGCTTTGAGTTAAGCCTGCAAGCCGCTCGCCGGCCCACGCCTGCGAGCGGCCAGGCCTTATATAGCTGCCGTGCGCAACTGCAACCATTCCAGCGCGGCGCCGCTGAGCAACGGGCTCAAGCGTTGACGCACCTGGGCATGGTAGTCGTTGAACCACTGTCGCTCCTCGATCGTCAGCAGGGACGGTACCAGGCAACGGGTATCAATCGGGCACAGTGTCAGGGTTTCGAACTTGAGGAACTCGCCGAACTCGGTCTTACCCGCCTCCCGGTTCAACACCAGGTTCTCGATACGCACCCCCCAACGCCCTGGGCGATAGGTACCCGGTTCAATGGAGGTGATCATGCCCGGCTGCATCGCAGTTTGCGGCGCGGCCGCCGCCTGGTAGGCAATCACCTGCGGGCCTTCATGGACATTAAGGAAGTAGCCCACCCCGTGACCGGTGCCGTGACCATAATCCACGCCTTCAGCCCAGATCGGTGCGCGGGCGATGGCGTCCAGCAATGGCGAGAGGATGCCCTTGGGAAACTGCGCCCGCGACAAGGCAATCACGCCCTTGAGCACCCGCGTGCAATCGCGCTTTTGTTCCTCGCTCGGCGTGCCGATGGGCACCATCCGCGTGATATCTGTGGTGCCGCCCAGGTACTGGCCGCCCGAATCAATCAGCAGCAGGCCATCGCCTTCGATCACCGCGTGTTCTTCTTCGGTGGCATGGTAATGGGGCATCGCGCCATTGCCATTGAACGCGGCGATGGTATTGAAGCTCAACGACACATAATCCGGGCGACGGGTACGCGCGGCCGTCAGGTGTTCATCAATGGTCAGCTCAGTGATGCGCTCGCGGCCCAAGGCCGAGTCCAGCCAGGCGAAAAACTCGCACAACGCCGCGCCATCCTGCTCCATGGCCCGGCGAATATGCTCGGCATCCGCCAGGCTTTTACGGGACTTGGCCAATGTGCTCGGGTTGAGGCCTTCGACCAGCTTCACGCCACTGGCCAGATTCTCCAGCAGCCCCGCCGTCACGCGTGCAGGGTCCACCTGCAGGCTGGCCCCGTCCGGCACTTCAGCCAGGGCCGCGGCCACTTCACTGTAGTCCCGCAGCGTCACGCCATCCTGTTCCAGCACCCCACGCAACTGGGCATCGACCTTGCCGAGGGCAACAAACAGCGTGGCCTGCTGCTGGTTGATCAGGGCGAACGAGACAAACACCGGGTTGAACGAAACATCTGCGCCGCGCAGGTTAAACAGCCAGGCGATGTCATCCAGGGTGGCAATAAAATGCCAATCCGCGCCCTTTTCCTTCAGGCTGGCGCGCAGTGCCGCGAGTTTTTCGCCTCGGCTGACGGTGGCCTGGGGCGGCAGGTGCTGGTAGATCGGCTGGTTGGGCAGCGCTGGGCGGTCGGTCCAGACCTCGCTCAACAA
The DNA here is from genome assembly GCF_012985595.1 of Pseudomonas sp. WS 5411. Classification (NCBI taxonomy): domain Bacteria; kingdom Pseudomonadati; phylum Pseudomonadota; class Gammaproteobacteria; order Pseudomonadales; family Pseudomonadaceae; genus Pseudomonas; species Pseudomonas sp. WS 5411. The sequence continues at coordinate 156,948 of NZ_JAARMC010000012.1, read as the reverse complement.
ATCAATATCGGTACGCAGGCGCGCGCCTCGCTCAGCCAGCTTGCCGCCCAAGGTACGGGCCGACGCAACAGCCATCACCGCGCCATCCACGGCCACCACCCCGCCTTCCGGGGTTTGCTCCCCCAGCCACTCCAGCGGGCCGGGCTGCCCCGGTTGCAACTTCACCAACTCAATGCCGCTGCCGTTGAGTTCCTTGGTCGCCTGCTCCCAGTAACGGCTGTCTGCCCAGACGCCGGCGAAATCAGCCGTGACAATCAGCGTGCCGACCGAGCCATGAAACCCCGACAACCATTGCCGGCCCTGCCAGTAGCCCGGCAAGTATTCGGACAGGTGCGGGTCGGCCGATGGCACCAGCAGGGCATCAATGCCCTCCCGCTTCATCAACTCGCGGGTGCGCGCCAGGCGCTGGGGAACCGTTCCATGGGGCAAAGGCTGCGTACTCATCATCTCTCCTGCTAAGCACTCATAATTGTTATGTATTTCAAACCGCCCAAAAGGCCGGTGCACTGGCCAACGAGTTCTTGATCAATTGCACCGCCTGATCGATATCCTGCCCGGTGGTAAACCGCCCCAGGCTCAAGCGAATGGTGCGACCGGCACTGCGCGCATCATGCCCCAGGGCAAGCAGTACATGGGAGGGCGCATTGCTGGCCGAATTGCAGGCAGAGGTCGCCGAAAAAGCGATCCCGGCGCTCAAGGCCGCCGAATTGAACTCGCCTTCGCTGAAGGTCAGGCTCAAGGTGTGGGGGATCCGCTGGGTGGCGCTGCCGTTCAGGCGCACGCCGGGAATGTCCAGCAATTGCTCAAGCAAACGCTGGCGCAGGGCGACAATACCTGCCGACTCTTCGGCAAAGGATTGCGCGGCCAACGCGAAGGCACTGCCCATGCCTGCAATCTGGTGAGTCGCCAGGGTTCCCGAGCGCAGCCCGCCTTCGTGACCACCGCCATGGATCTGCGCCGTGACGTTCTGCTGCGCCCGCGGCCCGACATACAGCGCACCGATACCTTTGGGGCCATACAGTTTATGCGCCGAAAACGACATCAGGTCCACCGGCCAGTGCGCCAGGTCGATCTCGACTTTGCCCGCCCCTTGCGCCGCGTCCACATGCAGCAGCGCACCATGCTCACGCACCCGCGCACCAATGGCCGGGATGTCGTTGAGCGTGCCCAACTCATTGTTGACCAGCATCAACGACACCAAAAAAGTGTCTTCGCGCAGCGCCTGGCTGACCGCCTCGACGGTAATCAGGCCATCGGCATCCGGCACCAGGTAGGTCACCGCAATCCCGGCTTGCTGCAATTGGCGGGCGGTGTCCAGCGTTGCCTTGTGCTCGATCTGACTGGTGATGATATGGCCACCGGCCACGCCCCGCGCCTGGGTCACACCCTTGAGCGCAAGGTTGTTGGATTCGGTAGCACCCGAGGTCCAGACGATCTGCTCGGCCTGGGCGCCGACCAACTCCGCCACCTGACGGCGCGCCTGCTCGACCGTGTGCCGGGCCTGTTGGCCAAACGCATGGGAGCTGGACGCAGGGTTACCGAAATTGGCGTTGAAACCCAGGCACTCGACCATGACCTGGATGACCCGCTCATCCACCGGGGTGGTGGCGGCGTAGTCAAAATACAGAGGACGTTTATTCATGACGTTTAGAGACCCGCAGAGCATGTTCCCGAGATCAGCGTCTCAGGGGCAGCGACCAGTACAGAGTTCGTCAGGTTAACCTGATCGGATGCCATTAAAGAAAGACCACTTTATTTAAAAGTGCGTAGGAACGCTCCTGAAATTGAGCTTAACAGGCTCGACGAAAAGGATGGAAAACAAAAAGCCCGAAGTTCCTGTACGGAACCTCGGGCTCTGGGACGCCGCAGTTTGTCTCAGCTCGGACGGTCATGCAGGGTGACGTTGCGCTCGGCATTCATTGCACCCTGGCGATCAAAGCCCATTGGCGCCTGTGGCCGGGCTGCGAGTTCAGTTTTCTTCTGTTGATATTCATCAAACGACAAACCCCGCCGGTTCAGCCCTTCCATTGCCAATTGCCGGCTCTCCTCGACGGAGTACGGGCGCAATTCAGGCGCCGGACGGGTCGCACAACCAGCAAGAAAAGAGGCGACCAGCAACAAGGCAACAGAAAGTGAATGGTTCATGACGAAGGTCCTGCGAATTGGGCGTTGAGGCAATGGACACAGGCTACTCCCGCCTTTGCATCGGGAAAAATCATCCTCTGTGATAGTCGCTATCAGTCAATCCTTCATATTTCTTTTTGTTCTATAAATATACAAACACATTTGTTTACGGAATAAAAAAGACCCTCTATAACAGACTCCCAGCGTCGCAACTGCCTCCACGAGCCGCTCGGCCTCGCCACTGAACGCCTGCAAGCGGCGCAGGCCTGGTACGAGGTGGCGCACCGCGTTGGGCCAGCCCCTGCCGACATCCACGTCCTATTCCTTGAGGTGCCCATGCAGCTTTTGACCCTTGCGCCCTCGCCCGCACTCGCCACGTCGATTCGCGCCACCGCGCAAGTCTTCGAAGACCCCAAATCCCGGGCCTTGCTCGCGCATATCCAGCAAGTGGCGCCCAGCGAAGCCAGCGTGCTGATCATCGGCGAAACCGGCACCGGCAAAGAGCTGGTGGCCCGCCATATCCATAACCTCAGCGCCAGGCGCAACCGACCGTTCGTGGCGGTGAATTGTGGGGCGTTTTCCGAATCCCTGGTGGAAGCGGAGTTGTTCGGCCATGAAAAAGGCGCGTTCACCGGCGCTCTCGGCGCCAAGGCTGGCTGGTTCGAGGAGGCCGACGGCGGCACCCTGTTCCTCGATGAGATCGGTGATCTGCCCATGGCCATCCAGGTCAAGCTGCTGCGCGTCCTGCAAGAACGCGAAGTGGTGCGCCTGGGCTCACGCAAGAGCATTCCGATTGATGTGCGGGTGCTGGCGGCGACCAATGTGCAACTGGAAAAAGCCATCAATGCCGGGCATTTCCGTGAAGACCTGTACTACCGCCTGGACGTGGTCAGCCTGGAACTGAGCCCCTTGCGCGAACGCCCCGGCGATATCCTGCCCCTGACCCGGCACTTTATCGACGCCTACAGCCAGCGCCTGGGCTACGGCCCCATCACCCTCAGCCCCGAAGCCGAGCACAAGCTCAAAGGCTACAGCTGGCCGGGCAATATCCGCGAGCTGGAAAACGTCATTCATCACACCTTGCTGATTTGCCGCAATGGCCTGATTGAACGCGATGACCTGCGCCTGTCGAACATGCGCATCGAGCGCCAGGATGATAGCCAGCACAGCCTCGACCACAGTGCCGAAGCCTTGCTGGAGCGTGCCTTCCAGAAACTGTTTGACGAACAGGCCGGTGCCTTGCATGAGAAAGTCGAGGACGCATTGCTACGCGCCGCCTACCGCTTCAGCCACTACAACCAGGTACACACCGCCAACCTGCTGGGCCTGAGCCGCAATATCACGCGTACGCGCCTGATCAAGATCGGCGAACTGGCGGTCAACAAGCGGCGCCCAGAGGGAAGCCTGCAAGGTGAGCGCATGCTGCATCTATCGATATAGGCTGCACGCCAACGCGTTGTCGGCGCTGCGCTCGATACTGCGCAGCACCTGGAATGAACCGAAGGTCACGGCAGTAGCCTGATGGGCACGAATCAATGCCCAGAAGTTCTCGCCCTCGCTCTCCAGCCGCTGGAACGCCGTGGCACCGTCTTCGCGGGCCTGCCATTGCAGGTAGTTGAGCACCCGCCGCCCGTCATCACTGACCAGCACACTGGCACTCAGAAACCCCTCATGGCCTTGGGCCAGGCGCTCGCTCTGCTCGGACAGCGCCAACACCAGCGCGGACTGCTGCCGGGGCTCGATCTGAAACTCGATCACTTGGGTAAAACCATGACTTTTCGCTGAAGCTTGCATGACAAATCCCCTTTAGCTGTAGGTGCCACGCAGGGTAAAACCTCTAGTTAAGTTAAGGTCAAGCCTCTGTTTGAGAAACTGTTGAATGCACCGTTACAGGACAGTCGTCGGTTGCCCGCAGGCCACGAAAGGCCTGACCTATAGTGAAAAGACCGGAAGACCCGGCCCCTCACCCCCCTCAAGGAGAGCGAAATGAGCGTTAAACCCATTCCCGATGGCTACCACAGCATCACGCCCTACCTGGGCATCGACAAGGCAGCTGAAGCCATCGAGTTCTACCAAAAAGCCTTCGATGCCACCGTTTTCATGCGCCTGGACATGCCGGACGGCAAGGTCGGCCACGCCGAACTGCGCATTGGCGATTCGCCGATCATGCTGGCCTCGCCCTGTGATGAAATGGCCTTCGGCAGCCCTGGAGCGCACCCCACCAGCGTTGGCCTTCACCTGTATGTGAAGGACGTCGACGCACAGTACAAACAGGCGATCGCGGCAGGCGGCACGGCTATTTCCGAACCCAAGGATCAATTCTACGGCGACCGCTCCGGCACGTTGAGGGATCCCTTCGGACACGTCTGGTTCCTCGCCACTCATATAGAAGAGCTGACCGAGGAACAGATTCACAAGCGCGCCAAAGAGCTGTTTGCATAAGCCCCAATCCCCTAAAGCCCGCTCGCCACAAGGTGCAACCGCCCCCAGTGGCGAGCGGGCTTGCCCGCGCTGGGCTGCGTAGCAGCCCCGACCAGCAAGACCACCTGACTCTTGCAGAAACATCGAGTAGCCAGGTTTTGGGGCTGCTGCGCAGCCCAACGCGGGCAAGCCCCCTCGCCACACTTTTTTGTGCTGACTAACTGAACAGCAATGAGCCCCAACAGGGGTTTCCCGCGCACCTGAAACATTTGCTTTCATTTCTGCCTTAGGGTTTTGCGATTCTCATCCGTCTTAACTTAGATACAGCCCGTCGCGTAAGCAAAAGCTACGACCGGCCTTTCCCGGGCCTTTTCTGCCCTCCTCCGATCAAGACCCCCATAGACATGTCGAAGAAGTCACGCTCCAAACTCTGGTTTCTCGTCCACAGCTGGCTGGCATTGCCCATCTGGTTCTTCGTACTGATCGTCTGCGTCACCGGGACCCTGGCGGTGGTCAGCCAGGAAATCGTCTGGCTGGCCAACCCGGAAATGCGCGCCAGCAAGCCATCGGACGATGCCGAACTGCTCAGTTACGATCAGGTCCTCGCCGCGATCAAGCAGGCCGAGCCCACGGCCATTGTCGAAGCCATCGTCAGCCCAGACGAGTCGCACTTTGCGCTCAACGTCGACATCAGCTACCCCGACGGCCGTTCCGTGGCGGCCTACGTCAACCCGTACACGGGGGTCATCCAGGGCATCAGCCCATCGTTCAATTTCCCCCAGTTCACCCGCGCCCTGCATGGCTGGTGGCTGGTGCCGTTTACCAATGGCTTTAGTTGGGGCTGGTACCTGGTGTCGTTTCTCGGGCTGCCGATGCTCGCGTCGCTGGTCACAGGCCTGGTGGTGTACAAACGGTTCTGGAAAGGGTTCTTCAAGCCAACCCTGCGCATCAAGCATGGGGCGCGGATTTTCTGGGGCGACTTCCACCGCCTGAGCGGCATCTGGTCGATCTGGTTTATCGCGGTGATTTCCATCACCGGCACCTGGTTCTTGATCCAGGCGCTTCTCGCGGACAACCAGATCACCATCTCCAGCCAGCCGATCGTGCCGGTGATCTCCCGGGACAAGGTGCCGCTGTCGGCCCCCGGTGTACCGGCACCGATGATCGCCCTGGACGATGCCATCAACATTGCCACCCAGCGTATCCCCGGCTTCGACGTCAGCTTCGTCGGCCTGCCAAGCAATGCCTACAGTCACTTGAGCATCGGCGGCCGCGGCTGGTACCCGCTGATGTTCCAGACGGCCGACATCAACCCCTACAACGGTGAAATCGCCGCCACGCACCTGCTGTCCGACCGCACGGGCCTGGAGTTCGTCACCGAGTCCATGCGCCCGCTGCACACCGGCGACTTTGGCGGGATCTGGATCAAGCTGGTCTGGTTCTTCTTCGGCCTGTTGCTGAGCATGATGGTCCTCAGCGGTCTGTTGATCTGGAGCAAGCGCACGGCCCTGGCCACGCTGCACGCGCTCAAGCGCAGCACCAAGGCCACGCGCAATACGGCGCCGGCCAACCCCATCGGCGCCATGCAGGCTGAAACCTCGGAGGGCAAATAATGAGCAAGGCCACCACCGTTCAAGCGCCCTCGCCACTGCGCGCCTTGTGGCTCAAATGGCGCTTTCATATCAATATCCTGCTGTTGCTGGTGCCCCTGGGTTTTATGCCCAAGTACTTTGCCGACGTCGCACTGTTTCGCGGCGACGCCGGCCTGGGCGAGCGCGAGGTCGGTGAAGTGCAGGTCGGCCCGTGGAGCATTACCCTCGCCGAGTTGCGCAATGAAGCGCCCCGCCCCGACCCGGCCGGCCCGATGAAATCCTTCAACGCCGCCCTGTGCGCCACCTGTGGCGACCAGGTCAAGGCCACCTACCTGCGCATCGGCAAGCCCCGCAGCCTGCGGGCCGCCGGGGTGATTTTCTTCGGCACCCCGTACCGCATGGGCGCTGTGCTGCCGATCCCGGAACGCACCCCGCCCGACGCCGAACTGTGGATCACCATGGAAGGCTGGGACGGCAGCATGCAGCAGGCCTCCATTCCCTTGAGTCAGGCTTCGCCTGCCACCGTCGCCTGGTTGAACAAGCAAGGAGTTAAACCATGACTTTACTGCGCCTGACCCGCGCCTGCGCCGTGCTGATCCTCAGCCTGGGTGCAAGCAACTACGCCCTGGCCCACAACCCGATGTGCGAATGCAAGGAGATCCCCGGCGAACAGATCCAGTGCACCGGTGGTTTTTCCGACGGCAGCGGCGCGCCCGGCGTGACCCTGGATGTGATCGGCTACGACGAGACCATTCTGGTGCCCGGCAAGCTGGGGCCCGACTCGACGTTGACCTTCAAAAAACCTGCCGCCGAATTCTATGTGCTGTTTGACGCCGGTCCCGGCCACGTTGTCGAGATCGACCAAGCGGATATCCAGGCGCCATGACCCCCATGAACCCAGGCAGCACCCAGGTGGTCCGGCCCGCCGGTGCCGGGCACGAAACCCTCTACGTCCTGCTGCTGTGCCTGATCATCCTGGCCGTCGCCGGCACGGTGGTGTCCCTGCACGGCGAAACCCAGGCAGTCGAGGCCGTGGCCAGCCACCAGTTGGACGCCCGCCGCGACCTGAGCGCGGCCGAGCAAGGCATCTATGCCGACCTGCGGGTGACCCTGGATGAAATCCAGTTGCTGGCGCAGGAACAAAGCACCCTGCCGACGCCGGCGCAACTGGCCGAAGAAGGCTTCGCGCCCTTCGCCCAGGACGCCAGTTCGGTCAGCCGTGGCGACCACCACTGGCAGTTGCTGGCGCCAGCGGCGTACCTGGGCCTGAGCCAGGCCAACGACACCAGCGGTTCACTGCTGATGCGCGTCAACGGCGCCGAGCCGGATATCTGGCTCAACCGCAGCGCCAACCTGGCCGCCCCCACCGACCTGAGCGACCAGGGGCTGATCGCCGCTGGCTGGCAGCAGGTCGTTGCGCAATTCGACGCTGGCGTCACCCGCCAGCATCGCCACTGAATTCATGCTGTCTCCGAGAGAAGATCGATTACCCATGTCTATGTCATCTCCCTTGCTCCGCCTGCTGCTGGTGGGCCTGTTCAGCGTGTTGCTGAGCCCCCTGGCCAATGCCGAGGCGGCCAAGCGCCTGCGTATCGGTATCACCCTGCACCCTTACTACAGCTACGTGGCGAATATCGTCGGCGACAAAGCCGAAGTGGTGCCGCTGATTCCGGCCGGCTTCAACCCCCATGCCTACGAACCGCGCGCCGAAGACATCAAGCGCATTGGCACCCTGGACGTGATCGTGCTCAATGGCGTCGGCCATGACGATTTTGCCGACCGCATGATCGCCACTAGCGAGCGCCCGGACATCCCGGTGATCGAGGCCAACGCCAATGTGCCGCTGCTGGCCGCCACCGGCAATGCGGCCCGTGGCGCCGGCAAGGTGGTGAACCCGCACACCTTCCTGTCCATCAGCGCGTCCATCGCCCAGGTCAACAACATCGCCCGGGAACTGGGCAAGCTCGACCCGGACAACGCCAAGGCCTATACCCAGAACGCCCGTGCCTACGGCAAGCGCCTGCGCCAGATGCGCGCCGACGCCCTGGCCAAGCTCACCAGCGCGCCCAACGCCGATCTGCGGGTGGCCACGGTGCACGCCGCCTACGACTACCTGTTGCGCGAGTTCGGCCTCGAAGTGACCGCCGTGGTCGAACCGGCCCACGGCATCGAGCCAAGCCCGAGCCAATTGAAGAAAACCATCGACCAACTGCGCGAGCTGGACGTCAAGGTGATCTTCTCGGAGATGGATTTCCCGTCCTCCTACGTCGATACCATCCAGCGTGAGTCGGGGGTCAAACTGTACCCGCTGTCGCATATTTCCTACGGTGAATACAGCGCCGAGAAGTACGAAGTGGAAATGACCGGCAACCTCAATACCGTGGTCCGGGCGATCCAGGAGTCGGGGGCATGACCGCGGCTGAACACCTGAATGTGGCCAGCATCGGCCCGACGATTGAGTTCGATAACGTCTCGCTGACCCTGGGCCGTACCGCGATCCTCGATAGCGTCAGCTTCCAGGTACAACCAGGCAGCATCCACGCCCTGGTCGGCCCCAACGGCGGCGGCAAGAGCTCGCTGATCAAGACCCTGCTGGGGCAGACGCCACACCAGGGCCAATTGAGCCTGCACTGGCCGAACACTCCCGGCACCATCGGCTACGTGCCCCAGGCCCTGGAGTTCGACCGTGGCCTGCCGATGACCGTCGACGACTTCATGGCTGCCATGTGCCAGCGGCGCCCGGCGTTTCTCGGCTTGTCCCGGCATTACGCCGGGGCGATTGGCGAGGCGCTGGAGCGCGTGGGCATGCAAGACAAGCGCAAGCGCCGCATGGGTGCGCTGTCCGGCGGCGAGCGCCAGCGTGTGCTGCTGGCCCAGGGTTTGATCCCGGCGCCGCAACTGCTGGTACTCGATGAACCGATGTCGGCCCTCGATGAAGCCGGAATCCAGGTGTTCGAACGCCTGCTGGGCGACTGGCGCCAGGCCGGGATTACCGTGCTGTGGATCGAGCACGACCTGGAGGCCGTGGGCCGCCTGGCGGATCGCGTCACCGGCCTGAACCGCCGCCTGCTGTTTGATGCCACGCCCAAGGAGGCACTGACCCCGGAACGCCTGCTGACGCTGTTTTCCACTCACCCACGGAGCGCAGCCCAATGAGCTACGAAGCCTTTCGCTTGATGGTCCAGGGCTGGGCTTCCTCCGGCTACTTGCCGGAAGCCCTGGCCTATGGGTTTGTGGTCAATGCCTTGCTCGCCGGCCTGTTGATCGGCCCGGTACTCGGTGGCCTGGGCACGCTGGTGGTGGTCAAGCGCTTTGCGTTTTTCTCCGAAGCCGTCGGCCATGCTGCGCTGACCGGTGTGGCCGTGGGCATTCTGCTGGGGGAACCCTACACCGGGCCTTACGGCAGCCTGTTCGGCTACTGCCTGTTGTTCGGCATCCTGCTCAATTACCTGCGCAACCGCACCGGCCTGGCTCCCGATACGCTGATCGGCGTGTTCCTCTCGGTGTCCCTGGCCCTGGGCGCGAGCCTGTTGCTGATCCTGGCGGGCAAGATCAACGTGCATATCCTGGAAAACGTGCTGTTTGGTTCGGTCCTGACCGTCAACGGCAATGACCTGGCGGTGCTGGCGGTGGTCGGCTCACTGGTGATGGCCCTGGCATTGCCGCTGTACAACCGCATCATGCTGGCCAGCTTCAACCCGCAACTGGCTGCCGTGCGTGGCGTGGCGGTGAAGACCCTGGACTACCTGTTCGTGATCCTGGTGACGTTGATCACAGTGGCGGCGGTCAAGGTCATCGGTGCGATCCTGGTAGGCGCACTGCTGGTGATCCCGGCCGCCGCGGCTCGGCTGTTGAGCCAGTCACTCAAGGGCTTCTTCTGGATCTCGGTGGTGATTGCCACGCTCAGCACCCTGTGCGGGATTCTGTTGCCAATCATCTTCGACCTGCCTATCCCGTCCGGTGCCGCGATCATCCTCGTCGCCGGCATCGCCTTCGCCCTGGCCGCCATCGCGCGCGGCACGGTCCCCAGCCTGAAAGGGAATCTCGGATAATGCGCCCCGTTCTACGCCCCCTCGCCCTGGCCATCGCCTGCCTGATCAGCACCCCGCTGCTGGCAGCCGAAACGACCAAACCCCTGCCGGTCGCCGCCCACGCCGCCAAACCGGTCAAAGTCCTCGCAGCCTTGCCCGTGACCTACGGCCTGGCCGCCGCCCTGCTCAAGGGCACTGCGGTCAAGCTGGAGCGTGCGGCACCGGCCAACCTACCGGGTTCGCGCCAGACCTCGTACTTTACCGGGCGTGGCGCGCCCGCCTTGCATAGCCTGGCGCTGGACGCCGATGCGGCGATCGGCCTGCGCTCGCTGTGGCCGGATGACCCGCTGTACCCAGTGGCCCGGCGCAGCAATATCCGCATCGTCGAAGTAGACGCGGCGCGCCCGGTAGACGGCGGTCTGCCAGGCGTGGCCCTGCAACCGGGGACTGTGGATGGCCTCAATAGCCAGCCGTGGCAGTCGAGCAACAACCTGGGGCGCATGGCCGATGTCATGGCTGCCGACCTGAGCAGGCTGGCGCCCGGCGCCAAGGCCCAGATCGACGGCAACCTGGCCAGCCTCAAGCAACGCCTGCTCAAGCTGACTGCCGACAGCGAAGCCCGCCTGGCCCAGGCCGATAACCTGAGTGTGGTCAGCCTGAGTGATCATTTTGCTTATCTGATAAGTGGGCTGAATCTGGAGTTGGTCAGCACCGATCCGCGGCCGGACGCCGAGTGGTCCGCCGAGGCGCTACAGGCGCTGACGACCAGCCTGAAGGACAACGACGTGGCGTTAGTGCTGCACCATCGCCAACCGGCTGAGGCGGTGAAAGCGGCTATCAGTGCAGGGGGGGCGAAGTTGCTGGTGCTGGCTACTGACGGCGCGGACCCGGTCGCGGAACTGGAAGGGAATGTGGATCAGGTGATCAAGGCCTTGGTGCCCTGAAAGCAAGGCAATACCCCTGTGTGTGTGCGAGCTTATGTGGGAGCGGGGTTGTGTGGGAGCGGGCTTGCCCGCGATGGCGGTGTATCAGTCAACTAATGTATCGACTGACACTTAGCCATCGCGGCATAGGTATCTACACAACTCTTTTATCTAGTGCTTATTGGGTTTGTTTACATATCCGTTGCTGCGGTCACGGCCACTTAGGGTTCCGCCCTTACGGCGGGTCACTTTTGGAAAAGAGCCCCAAAAGTAACCAAAAGGGCTCCTGCCCCACCACTCGGTGCCTCGCCTAGGCTCGGCATGCCCGCAGTCAGGCATTGCTCCGTGGGCCCGCCGCGATCGGCCATCCATGGCCGTGTCGCGGCTACCCCGGCATCCATGCCGGGGTGCCCACTGCGCAATACCTGCCTGCGGCCATCGTGGTTTAACGGGGCGCCTGAGATCAAGATCAAAAGCCAGATCACAAGCAGAGCAACAGCAAAGCCGGGGTGCGAAGCTGCATTCCCCTGTGGGAGCTGGCTTGCCTGCTCCCACAGGGGTACGCGCACGCTTCGACGATCAGGTCGGCTGTCAGGCCGCCTCGCTTTGCTTGTGATTTTGATCTTAGGCGCCCCGTTAAACCACGCTGGCCGTCATCCGATTTTGATTTGGGGGGTAACCCGGCAGGACGCCGGGTTAGCCGCGCTGGGCCATGGATGGCCCATCGCGGCGGCCCCCCAAATCAATGTCGGATGACGGGCACACCGAGCCTGGGCGAGGTGCCGAGTGGTGGGGCAAGAGCCCTTTTGGTTACTTTTGGGGCTCTTTTCCAAAAGTGACCCGCCGTAAGGGCGGAACCAATAGCCGCCATGACCGCAGCAACGGATATGTACACATACCTAAGAATCACTAAAGAGATGTGTAACTCATCGCAGGCAAGCCCGCCCCCACATTTGCTTGTGTTCAGCCAGCAACAACCTGCGCATCCATCTTCTGGCGCAAGCTCAGCGGGCGCATATCAGTCCAGACTTCTTCGATGTAAGCCAGGCACTCTTTCTTCATCCCGCTTTTACCCACGGTGCGCCAGCCCTCTGGCACGGCCTTGTAGTCAGGCCAGATGGAATACTGTTCTTCATGGTTGACCACCACCTGGAACAGGATGTCTTCGCGGTCAAATACTGAGGTCATTGCGGTTCTCCGTCACTCAAAGGCTGCCACGCACTGCGCGTGGCTGATGTATGTAGGAACGTATAGCGGCGCAGGAAAATTAGAGGCTGGCCACGGCCGCCGCCAAAGCCCGGCCGAAGATCTCTGCCACGCGGTCGATTTCTGCGGCGGTGATGACCAGCGGCGGCAGGAAACGCACCACGCTGCCATGGCGCCCGCCCAGCTCCAGAATCAACCCGCGCTTGAGGCACTCGCGCTGTACCAGCGGCGCCAATTGTCGATGGACCGGCGGGTGCCCCTGGACATCCGGCGTGCCGCTCGGGTTCACCAGTTCCACGCCCAGCATCAGGCCGCGCCCGCGGATATCCCCCAGTTGTGGAAAGTCCCGCTGCAGGATGCGCAGATGTTCACTCAAGCGCTCACCCATGGCGGCGGCGTGGTCGGCCACGTTGTGCTGCTTGAGGTAGCGCATCACCGCCGACCCCGCCGCCATGGCCATCTGATTGCCCCGGAAGGTGCCGGCATGGGCGCCCGGCAGCCAGGTGTCGAGCCACTCGCGATAGACCACCACCGCCAGCGGCAGGCTGCCGCCAATGGCTTTGGACAACACCACCACATCCGGAACAATGCCGGCATGTTCAAAGGCAAACATCTTGCCGGTGCGCCCGAAACCGCTCTGGATCTCATCCACGATCAGCGCCACCCCGGCCTGCTCGGTAATCCGCCGCAGGCCGCGCAGCCAGTCGAGGTCGGCCGGGATCACGCCGCCCTCGCCCTGCACCACTTCGACGATCACCGCCGCCGGTAGCAATACGCCGGCCTCTGGGTCGTTGAGCAGGTTTTCCAGGTAATGCAGGTTGACCTTGACCCCCTCTGCCCCACCCAGGCCGAACGGGCACCGGTAGTCATAGGGGAAAGGCAGGAACTGCACGCCGTTGGCCAGCAAGGCACCCAATGGCTTTTTCGGCCCCAGGCTGCCCATCAGGCTCAACGCGCCCTGGCTCATGCCGTGATAACCGCCCTGGAACGACAACACCGTGCTGCGCCCCGTGGCGGTGCGTACCAGCTTCAGCGCGGCTTCCACTGCATCGGTGCCGGTGGGCCCGCAAAACTGGATCTTCGCCTCCCGCGCCAGTTCCGCAGGCAGCAGGCCGAACAGGTCCTGCACAAACTGATCCTTGACCGGCGTGGTCAAGTCCAGGGTATGCAGGGGCAACTCGTCCTGCAGCACCTGCTGGATCGCCTCGATCACCACCGGGTGGTTATGCCCCAGGGCCAACGTACCGGCCCCGGCCAGGCAGTCGATAAAACTGCGCCCCTCGACGTCCTCGACATAAATGCCCTTGGCCCGCTTGAGTGCCAGGGGGATACGCCGTGGGTAACTGCGGGCATTGGACTCCTGCAGGCGCTGGCGGGCCAGCAGCGGTGATTCATCGAACTGGTAAAGCGTTTCCGCCGGCGTCGGGCTGGCCGACACCTGCAAATCGTCAATGCGACTGGTAGCGACTGACATCTCTAGATCCCTCAATACGCGGATGATGGTGACCAAACTGCCAACCCGTTGACGTCTGGCCCCCAAAGGGCATGCGCACGGATTTCCTGTTCTGGAAACGCTTCAGCGGCGTGAGGATTTACACCTGGGTCGTTGAAAAAACGGCGAATGGCTCACTCGCCGGCACTGCTGTACCTTTCGTTCAACGCATAGAGAATCGCGCAGGTGTCGATATCCAGTTGCCCACGATAGTCGGCTGGCCGGAAGTGCATCTGGAACGCACGCACCCGTTGCTGGAACGCCTGGCGGTTTCGTGCCGGGACATAGCCGTAGCGCTGAAAGGCCCGTTCGATCTCCACCTCCTGGGGCAAGCCCATGCGAAAGCGGCGCACATAGGCGTTTTTGACCTCTTCATCGAACCAGGCGCCAATGCCCGCCTCGAACAAGCCGTGCCAGGGCAGCCGTGGACCCGGGTCACTTTTGCGCCAGAACGCCACATCCGAATGGCCGACGATATCGGTGGCGCCGATCTGCGGATGACGGGCGCAAATGTCGTGGATCAGCGCGATCAGTACCTCGATTTGCTCCGCCCCGTAGGCAGGAAAGGTAAAAACCCCACCATCGTCGCGAGCCAGATTGACGATCTCGATGCCGATGGAGCGCGTGTTGACGTTATCGCGGCCCGCCCAATGACTGGCCCCCGCATGCCAGGCGCGCTGATGTTCATCCACGAGTTGGAATACCCGCAACTCGTCGTAGCCGGCGTCTCGATAACCCGCCTCGAGGGGGTCGGGCAGCAGGTAATGGGCACTGACACCCTGCTGCGTCAGGGTGCGCAGGGAAGAGGCGAAGGGCGCGGCGGTGTAATGCACCACCAACTGGCGCACGGCTTCGCCATTGCGTTGATTAAAATCCTGGGCGGGATAAGTGGAGTCGATGACCAACATAGGCGCTGTCCTTTTCAATACAGGCTGAGTCATTCAGCCGGCAAACCTGCAAACACAAAAATTAACGCCATCCTGAAGCGTCGGGCCTGAGGATGGCGGTAGTTATGTGGGTGCAAGGAAAGATCAGCGTCGCAACGGCATCCCCAGGTCGACCCGCAGGCCGTCGGGCTGGCTGTCGAAGGCCAGGGAACAGGAACAGCGCTGGACAATCGCCTGCACGATGGCCAGGCCCAGGCCACAACCACCGCTGTTGCCATTGCGCCAGAAACGTTGAGTCAGATGTTGCAGGTCTTCGCTGGAGATCGGCGCGCCATGGTCGCGCACGCGGAACACCACCTGATTGCCCTGGGTAAACACACTCAATTCCACCCGCGTATCGGCCGGGGTATGGCTCAGGGCGTTATCCAGCAGGTTGCGCAAGGCGGCAACCGCCAGGCCCACGGGCATTTCCACCGGATTATCGGGCAGGTTGTCCGGCAAGATCAGGTCGATGCGCCGGTTGTCGCCGGCGTTGGCGTCCTGGATCGCCAGACGCGCCACCTGCTCGGCACTGGACTGCAAGCCGTCATCAAACGACAGGCTGCCCTCGACCCGCGCCAGCAGCAGCAATTGCTCAAGGGTGCGATGCAGGCGGTCGGCGCCCTCCTCGGCATGGGCCAGGGATTGGTCGCGGGCCGCGCCGTCGGTCATGCGTGCCACTTGCAGGTGGGTCTTGATCGCCGTAAGGGGGCTGCGCAGTTCGTGGGCGGCATCGCCCGTCAGCCGGCGCTCGCGCTCAATGGCCTTGGCGATGCGTTGCAACAGCTGGTTCTGAGTGTCGAGCAACGGCTTGAGCTCGCTGGGCAACGGGTGAATCTGCAAGGGCTCGAGGGAGTCGGCGCTGCGGCGCATCAAGGCATCGCGCATACGGTTGAGCGGCACCAGGCTCTGGCCGATGCCCAGCCACAACAGGCACAGGCAGCCCAGCAGGGCCACGCCCACCGGCACCGAGGCCGCCAGCAGGATCGACATATTCAGCGCCTCGCGCTCCACCTGGCGGTCAGCGGTGGTGATAAACAAATCGCCCCGGGCCAGGGTAAAGCTGCGCCAGGCGGCGCCGTCGATGATCTGGTCGCGAAAGCCACTCTGCCGGGATTCCAGGCCCTGATCCGGGGTGGTATGGCTGCGCGCGAGGACTTCGCCACGCAGCGAACTGACCTGGCACGCCATGCCCCCCGGCACATTCAATTGCTCGGCGCCAAAGCGTTTGCCCTCGCCCACACTGGCCAGGCCGGGCATCTGCTCCATCAGCCCGGCCACCATGCGCGCCGACGCCACCAGCCGCTGATCCAGGGAAAACATCATCTGGTTACGCAGGTCGTTGAGCATCCAGGTCGCTGCCAGCACCCAGATCAGCACAAAAGCGGCGCCCAGCTTGAACGTCAGGCGCAGACGCAGGCTCATCACGAAGCGTCCTCTCCACCGTCCGCCGGGCCCAGGCGGTAGCCCAGGCCACGCACGGTCTCGACAATGCCATTGCCCAATTTGCGGCGCAGGTGGTGGATATGCACGTTGAGGGCGTTGCTTTCCAACTCGTCGTTAAAGCCGTAGACGCTGTCTTTGAGCTGCTCGCTGGACAGCACCCGGCCACGGTTGTGCAGCAGTGCCTGCAACAACGCCTGTTCACGGCGGGACAAGTCCACCGATTGGCCGCCCAACAGGGTTTCCCGGCTGCTGGGGTTGTAGGTCAGCCGGCCATGCTCGATCAGGTTGACGCTACGCCCGGCCACCCGGCGCAGCAGGGTTTGCAGGCGGGCCGCCAGTTCACGCAAGTCGAAGGGCTTGAGCAGGTAATCGTCGGCGCCGGCCTGCAGGCCGTCGACCCGGTTGGTCACCGAATCCCGCGCGGTGAGGATCAGCACCGGAATCTCCAGGCCTGCGCTGCGCTGTTGTTGCAGCAGTTTCAGGCCGTCTTCATCCGGCAGGCCGAGGTCGAGCACCATGATGTCGAACTCCGCCGCCTTGAGCATCGCCCGCGCGGCTGCTGCCGTGGCTACGCGCTCGACCGTAAAGCCCTGGGCGCCGAGACCGGCAACGATGCCACTGGCAATCAGGTCATCGTCTTCACAGACCAGTACGTGCATGCTGAACCCTTTGCAAAAATGCTGATTTAAAGGAGGGCGGATTAAGCGCGCATTATGCCGGCAAAAGAGGCGCGCTTCGAAAATCCCGACACTCTAGAATAGCCCGGTTAATCATCGGTTAATCAGCACCCCACATTGTGTGCCCCACTTGCATCGAACTAAGGCTTGACCATGCGGCATCTGTTTATCTTCCTGTTGGTGTTGTTCACCGGATTGGCCCAGGCCGCGCCTGGCAACAATCCGTTCGAGACCAAGGCCGAGTTCCTCCCGGTAGGCAAGGCCTTCACCTTTACCTCCGAGCGCCTGGCTTCCGGTGAAACCCAGCTGTATTGGCAGATTGCCGACGGTTATTACCTGTACCAGCAACGCATGAAATTCGAAGGCCTGGCCGAACAGCCCGTGCTGCCCCAGGGCGAAGCCCATAGCGACGAGTTCTTCGGCGAGCAACAGGTGTACCGCCAGGGTCTGGAAGTGAAGCTTCCGGCCGGTGCCACCGGCAAGGTCAAGCTGGGCTGGCAGGGCTGTGCCGATGCCGGCCTGTGCTACCCACCGCAATCGCTCACCGTGGACCTGGGTGGTAACCCCGCCGTGGCCGCCACCGCCGAGGCCCAGGATGAAAGCCTGGCCAGTGGCCTGCAGCAACGCAGCCTGGGCTGGAGCCTGCTGGTGTTCTTCGGCCTGGGCCTGCTGCTGGCGTTCGCCCCGTGCTCGCTGCCGATGCTGCCAATCCTTGCTGGCCTGGTGGTAGGCAGCGGTGCCAGCCCACGCCGTGGTTTTGCCCTGGCCAGCAGTTATGTGGTGTGCATGGCCCTGGTGTATGCCGCCCTCGGCGTGCTGGCCGCGCTGGCCGGCAGCAACCTCGCCGCGCTGCTGCAAACCCCGTGGATCCTCGGCAGTTTCGCCGGGTTGTTTGTGATCCTCGCCCTGCCGATGTTCGGCTTCTTTGAACTGCAACTGCCGGCCTTCCTGCGCGATCGCCTGGATAACGCCAGCCGCCAGCAAAACGGCGGCAGCCTGGTCGGCGCCGGGGTGCTCGGCGCCTTGTCCGGCCTGCTGGTGGGCCCCTGCATGACCGCGCCCCTGGCCGGCGCCCTGCTGTATATCGCGCAAAGCGGCAATGCCCTGCACGGCGGCCTGATCCTGTTTGCCATGGGCATCGGTATCGGCGTGCCCTTGCTATTGCTGGTGACCGTGGGCAATCGCTTCCTGCCCAAGCCGGGCACCTGGATGAACGTGCTGAAGGGCGTGTTTGGCTTCCTGTTCCTCGCGACCGCCGTGTTGATGATTCGCCCGGTCGTCGACGAAAGCCTGTGGCTCGGCTTGTGGGGCATACTGGCACTGGTCATGGCCTACTGCGGCTGGAGCCTGGCCCGTGAGTACGGGCTGATCGCCAAGGCACTGGGTGCCGGCTCCCTGGTCCTGGGGCTGTGGGGCGCGATCCTGGTGATCGGCGCCGCCGGTGGCAGCGACGATCTGTGGCAGCCGCTCAAGGTCTTCGGTGGCTCGACGGTGGCCGGCGCGCCGACTGCCCATGACAGCTTTATCACCCTCAACGACCCGGTAGCCCTGCAAGCCCAGCTCGACAGCGCCAAGGCCCAGGGCCAATGGGTGCTGCTGGACTACTACGCCGACTGGTGTGTGTCGTGCAAAATCATGGAAAAACAGGTGTTCGGCAAACCCGAAGTGATGGACGCCCTGAAGGACGTGCGCCTGCTGCGCCTGGACGTTACCGCCGACAACGCCGCCAGCCGTGAGCTGCTCGGTCGCTACAAAGTCCCTGGCCCACCGAGCTTCGTCTGGATCGGCCCCGACGGTGCAGAGCGCCGCGCCCAACGCATCACCGGCGAAGTGGATGCCGCAGCCTTCCTGCAACGCTGGACCCAGACCCGGGAAGCACTCTGATGCTGACCTTGACCATCGGCACCTTTGCCATTGCCTTGAACCATCTGCTGCTGATCAGTGCGCTGATCCTCGCCACAGTCGTGGGCTGGCGCGTGGCCAAGCGGGGCGGCGAGAACCCCGAATCGGTGCTGTTCAGCCTGTTCCTGCTGGGCATGCTCAGTGCGCGTATCGGCTTTGTCTTGATGTACTGGTCGTACTACCGCGACGACCCGTTGCAGATCGTCGACCTGCGCGACGGCGGTTTCCTGGCCTGGCCTGGGGTGATCGTGCTGATCATCGCCGCCCTGCTGTGGAGCTGGCGCCGCCCGGCCCTGCGCAAACCGCTTAGCGCCGGTGTGGTCAGCGGCCTGGCCTTCTGGGCACTGGCCAGTTTCTCGTTGAACATCTACGAAAAAGGTACGCGCCTGCCGGACATCGCCCTGCGCAATGCCGATGGCGAAACCGTGCAACTGGCTGACTACCAGGGCGGCCCGCTGGTGATCAACCTCTGGGCCACCTGGTGCCCGCCCTGCCGGCGGGAAATGCCGGTGCTGGAAAACGCCCAGAAGCAGCGGCCGGACGTGACCTTCCTGTTCGTCAACCAGGCCGAAAGCATGCAAAGCGTCAGCACCTACCTGGCTACCCAGGGCCTGAACCTGGACAACGTGCTGTTCGACGCCAGTGGCCGCCTGGGCCAGGCCGTGGGGTCCATGGCCCTGCCGACCACCCTCTTCTATCAAGCCGATGGCCGGCTGATCAACAGCCACCTGGGCGAACTGTCCCAGGCCAGCCTGGCCCGCGCCATGGAATATTTCGACCCCACGGACAAGACTGCCGCCAAGACGGCCCCTGCAAGGAAACCCTTATGCCCCGCCTCCGCCACCTGCTAACCCTGCTGCCCCTGACCCTGGCTGCCAGCCTCGTCCACGCCGAAGAATGGCCGGCGCCGATCAAACAGATCGAAGCCAAGGGCGCCAAGATCATCGGCAGCTTCGACGCGCCGGGCGGGCTCAAGGGTTATGCCGCGCAATACCAGAACCGCGGCATGGCGCTGTACCTGACCGCCGACGGCCAACACGTGATCGCCGGCAATCTGTATGACGCCAAGGGCAATGACCTGAGCACCGCGCCCCTGGAAAAACTGGTCTACGCCCCAATGGCCAAGGAAATCTGGGCCAAGATGGAACAGAGCAGCTGGATCCAGGACGGCGATAAAAACGCGCCGCGCACCGTCTACCTGTTCAGCGACCCTAACTGCCCGTACTGCAACATGTTCTGGGAA
The DNA here is from genome assembly GCF_012985595.1 of Pseudomonas sp. WS 5411. Lineage (NCBI taxonomy): Bacteria > Pseudomonadati > Pseudomonadota > Gammaproteobacteria > Pseudomonadales > Pseudomonadaceae > Pseudomonas > Pseudomonas sp. WS 5411. The sequence continues at coordinate 136,965 of NZ_JAARMC010000012.1, read as the reverse complement.
CAGGCACGGCCCTGGGTCAAGGCGGGTAAGGTACAGTTGCGCCACATCATGGTCGGGATTATTCGCGAAGACAGCCCGGGCAAATCGGCGGCGCTGCTGGCAAGCAAGGACACAGCCCAGGCCCTGGAAGAACATGAGTCTGCCGGCAAAGCCAGCAAGCTCAAGGCCCTGACCAAGATTCCGGCCCAGATCCAGGCCAAGCTCGATGCCAATATGAAGTTGATGGAAGAGCTGGAGTTGTCGGCCACGCCGGCGATTTTCTATCTGGATGACAAGGGCCAGTTGCAGCAACAGCAGGGGGCGCCGTCACCGGATAAGTTGGGGAAAATCCTCGGGCCCAAGTGACTCGGATTAACCCCACGCCACTAACAAGAATGCCCGCACAAAGCGGGCATTCTTGTATCTCGTTGGTCCAATACCTAACGGCCGACCCCGAGCGTTTGCTCACCCCTTTTCTGCAGGGCGGGCATTAGCTCAATGACGATAAGTCTCGCCACCATGCCAGATGGTTAGCGAATCAATCGCTCCATGCACCAGACACAAAACGTCAATACGGACTATTTTTGCTCCGTTTTCAGCCTCGAAATCGACCCAGGTCCTAGTCGCTGCCTCACGTGTCCCAAGTAGCTGATTATTTTCACCAAAGAACCTGAACGTCGCGATATCGGTGCCGGTATTTGCATAACCGAATCTCACCCGTGCGCATCTGAACTTAAACTTCAGACGTGATAGCTGCATTGTATTAGCGCTACCGCAGCGCACTGCCAATGCCTTGCCCTCAATCATTCCCGGCACCAGTTCTCCGGCAGTTCTGACTGGATGAAGCCCAATTCCAGGGGGAGATGAGGCTGGTAATTCAAAATCCAATAAGCGCGTATTGATGATAGTCCCTGCCCCCAGATACTCCTGGCTCGGATAACTCTCAAAATCATCAAAATCGGTTAAGAAATTGGCCCGGATAATCAGCTCCAGAATCGGAAACGCCAGCGCTTCACTTTCATGGGTACTGCCATCGGCGGTCACCTTACAGGTAAACATCAGGCGGCTGAGGTCCTTCAAGAGCTCAAGTTCGAAACGCTGTAACGCCTTTTTCAAACCTGTACTCGCTTCACCTGCTGTCACCCCCTGACCCAAGTAAACGTTGATCGTATAAGGGTTGCCATTCTTTTGGGTACCGACGCCCCGCAACCATACTTTCTGGTCCGGCAAGATAAACCACCAGGGTTCAACGGTGATATCCGCGTTCCCATTAAAGGTGCGCAAGTCCAGAATATTGTTGGTTGCCTGCGGCACCACCGGCACCGGCAAACGTATCGGATCGCTGATTTGCAGATCGAGGTCCGGGGAAGTCGCCACTTTGCACAGGCTGGTAACGGTGTAGTTGATCTTCACCGTCTTGCCAATCCCACGAATCACCGCCTCCCGGGGGATATGGAAATCCACGTAATCCGGGTCATTGCTGCCAGGCTTCGAGGCCAGCGGCAGGCAGGTACCGTCTGCGCGTTTCCAGCACACGCTGATTGCATGGCCGGGGCTGATCAGGTCATAGGCCACTCGCACCGTCACGCCATCGCGGCCGTTGTATACCGTGAGCTGCGAGCCTACCGCTTCGCGCACCGTGGGCGCTTTGAGTACCAGGTCCTCCTGGGCAATTTCGAGGGTCAGCGATGCAAATTCCTTGGCGCTGGCCTTGTCGGACTCGCCATTGAAGTTCACCGCGAAATGCACTTCAAAGGCACTGCAATCCGCCAGTTTTTGCAGTTCGTTGCGCGCCAGTGCCGCGGTGACGCCACCGGCCAGCCATTCCTCGGTTACCGCCTGACCTTCCAGCACCTCAAAACGGTAGGGGCTGCCATCCTCCAACTCACCCGTCACCCACAGCCAGCAAGGTTGGCCCAGGGCCAGATAGAACCAGGTAGCCACCATCGCCGTGGCATCGCCCCCGAAGGTATTAAGGTCCAACGTGCTGCCCGTGGCCTGTTCCACCGCAGGCGCGGGCAGGCCGCTGAGATCCAGGACCTGCACCTCTTTCACCGGCGACTCCCAGAAGCCACCGCAGGCACGCGATACATTGTAAGAAACCGATATTTTCTGACACAGGTTGGCGCTGATCGCAGAGGCCGGAATCGGGAACACCATGTTTCGCTGATCTATACCGACAGTACGACACTCCAACGCCGGCGAACCGAGCCCTGGTGTGCCGGTAAACGTCGGGCACACCCAATCCCCCGGACACATATGCCCGTACGCCACCTGAAGATGCGCGCCCTCCACCGTGTTCACCGGGTTGAGTAGCCAGCCGTCGGCGCCGCAGTCTACGGACTCGACGAGATGGGGGGCCGTCAACTCCAAGTGGGGCTCGGTGAGCAGATTCACCAGCAGTGAAGGAAAAGACCTGTAGACCGGCCTTGAATCCTTACGCGGAAGAAACTCGACACTAAAGAGAACATACAACTCGCTGTCATGTTTGAGCGCCGCCAGTTGGGCCCGAGACAAGGTTCTGGTCCAACCGCTACGCACGTCTTCTTCAGTAATCGGCGCGTCATCAAAAGGGAGCAGCCGGGCTTTCGAGCCATCCGGGTAAACACCACCGATAAACAACTGAATAACCTGGCTGGTGCCGATAAACGGCCAAGGCGCGACATGAACAGTCACCGGGTCATCACAGCACATCCCTCCAAGGTCCAGGGTATTGAACGGCGCTTCGAAAATCTGCGGCTGGGGCAGGTTGGCCGGCAGTGGGATCCTGACCACACCTTCAGGCGACGTGTACGGCTCCCCATCCCGGGTCACGGTATAGGAGAAATGCGCGAAGTTATCCAGGCGCATGCCCACGTATTCCGGCGGCACATGGAAGTCGATGCACCCCTCCTCTACGCCATACTGCGGTGCAATCGGCGCGCAATCACCGAAGGTGGATTCCCAGCACAGGGCAATATGGTCCGTGCTCTGCATATCCTCGTAACAAACACGTACCGTGGCCCCCTCCAACAACTTGAGGGGATCAACCTGGCCCTGGCCTTGCGCCTCGACCAATATCGGGGCTTGCAAATGCAGGGAGGTATCGACAAACAACAGCGCCGTGTTACGAGGATGAAACTCGTGGGCGTTTTCGGGCAGTCGGGTTTCGTAGATCGGATCGACCGGTACCGGCGGCTTGGGATCGGAGCCATCAAAGATCACGGCGATATGAAGGGTCAGTGCCGAATAGTCTTCCCGTCGCGCCATCCAGTCCCGTGACAGCTTGAACTCAAAGACATGATCGTCATGGGCTTCGGTCTCCATGACCACATGGTCCCGCGCCACCCAGCTAAACGCGAACGGCGGCTTGTGCTGATCACCGGCCACATTGATAAACAGGCGCTGCCCGGCCTGAATCATGGGCCAGGCGTTAAGGCGGATGGTCTCATCGCCCCTGAATGTCTTCATATCCAGTTGCCAGGTGCTATGGACATACTGGGCATGCTCAAACTTCGGCAGCGACTCCTTGAGGTCCGCCTCCCTGATCTGCTGGACCTCCAACTCCAGCACCAGCGATTCCTTCAACTGGCCCGCCACCCGCGCGGTGTACCAGACCAAAACCGTATGCCCAATGCTGGTGCTGACCGATTGCCAGGGAACCGGAATATCAATACTGCCGCTGGTACTGCCCGGTTGCACAACAGGTTCAAACACCGGCTCGTCCTGGCCCTTGATCGCCCAGTACAAGGTGATAGGACCCGTGCCCATCCCCGTAAAAGCGACGGTCGCGACAGTGCCGTTTTTCGCCTTGATGGGGTCCAGGGTGTTGTTATTGACGGCGTAGCGAATCTGCGGATAGGGCAATTCGACAGCAACCTCGGCAGGTGCCTGGGTAGCCGCCAACGGCGGGTTTTGGGGGGTGGTTTTTTTGACCATGATGCGACCTCCTGTCTGGGAAAGATAACCAGCAAGCCTGCTGGGCAGGCCCAAATCTGCAGTTATCTAGCCCCGGAAACAGGAGGTTTGCCTACTGTCAGAATTGACAGTAGGCACCCCAAAAATGTGCAAAACCGACCAATGGCGTGCCGCCTGTATGGCGGCCCGTTCGCCGACTCAAAGCCCCTCCAGCTCCGCCATCAAATCGCTCAGGCGGTCCACCGTGCCGGCACTGATGTCACTGGCGGCCAAGCCCTCGATGTACGTCGCCAACTCCGCCACCGTGCTGCATTCGAACATCGCCCGCAGCGGCACATCCCGTTGCAGGCTCTTTTGCACCCGCGAGGCGATTTGCGTGGCCAGCAACGAATGCCCGCCCAGCTCGAAGAAGTTATCCAGCACGCCCACCTGCTCGACCTTCAGCACCTCGGCCCAGATTGTGGCCAGGGTCTGCTCCAGCTCGCTGCGCGGCGCCAGGTAATCCTGGCTGTGCAACTGACCGATCTCCAGAGCCGGCAAGGCCTTGCGGTCGAGCTTGCCGTTGGCGTTCAACGGCAGGCGCTCCAGCCACAGCCAGTGCAACGGCACCATGTACTCCGGCAGTTCGCTACGCAGGCGCTGCTTGATGCGGTCCAGGCGTTCGCCAGGGTTAAGGCTGGTATCGCTCGCCACCAGGTAACCCACCAAGTGCTTGCCATTCACGCCCTCCTGCACACCCACCGCCGCGTCGCGCACCTCGGGCTGCTCGTGCAGGCGCGCCTCGATTTCACCGAGCTCGATGCGGTAACCGCGAATCTTCACCTGATGGTCGATGCGCCCGACGTACTCCAGCACCCCATCGCTGCGCCGCCGCGCCAGGTCGCCGGTGCGATACAGGCGTTCTCCCGGCGCACCAAATGGATCCGCCACAAACACTTGCGCAGTACGCAGCGGGTCGCTGACGTACCCGCGCCCTACCCCGGTGCCCGCCACACACAACTCACCCACCGCCCCTTGCGGCACCAACTCCAGCGCGCCGTCGAGCAGGTACAAACGGTTGTTGTCGGTCGGCGTGCCGATCGGCAGGTAGGTGCCACGGGTCGAGGCCAGGTCGACGCAAAAGAACGCCACGTCATCCGAGCATTCCGCCGGACCATAGGCGTTGACCAGGCCGATATCCGGGTAACGCAGCAGCCATTGGTGCGCCAACTCTGGCGGCATGGCCTCCCCCGTCGGCAGCATCCAGCGCAGGCCCTGCAGGCTGATGCGCTCCTGGGCAAGCATGCCCTGGATCAGCGACGGCACGCTTTCCAGCACCGTGATGCCCTGGGCCTGGACATGGGCCAGCAGGCCCTGCGGATCATGGGCGATGGTGTTGGGCACAATGTCCACCCGTGCGCCAAACAACGGCGCGGCGAGGAATTGCCACACCGAAATATCGAAGCTTTGCGACGCGGTCTGGGCGATCACATCCTGCTCGCTCAACTGCAGGTACGGCACCTTGCTCAACTGATTATTGAGCATGCCGCGCTGCTCGACCATCACGCCCTTGGGCAGCCCGGTGGAGCCGGAGGTGTAGATCACGTAGGCGAGGTTGTCCGGGGCACTGTAGATCCCCGGATTGCTATCCGCGCCCGCCAACTCCTCCCACACCAGCAACTTCGGCCGCGCGCCGCAGGCAAAGTCTTCGAGCAACACCTGCGCCTGTTCAAGGCAAGCTGCCGTGCACACCAGCAGCGGCGTGCGGCTCAGGTCGATGATCCGGCTCAGGCGCTGGGCCGGCAGGCCGGGATCCAGCGGCAAATAACCGGCACCGGCCTTGAAGCTGCCGATGATCATGCCCAGCAGTTCCAGGCCGCGCTCGGCCAGCAGCGCCACCGGCTGATCCAGGCCGACACCTGCCGCGACCAGGGCATGGCCCAGGCGGTTGCTGTGCTGGTTCAGCTCGGCATAGCTCCATTGCCGCTCCAGGCAACTGGCGGCAATGCGCTGCCCATGCTGCGCCACCTGCGCTTCAAACAGTTCAACGTAGCTGCTTTGCAGCGGGTAGTCGTGGGCGCTCTGGTTGCAAGCGTGCACCAGGAACTCACGCTCCTGCTCGCCAATCAGCGGCAGGTCGGCCATATCGCCATGGAAGCCCTGCACCAGCGCCAGCAGCAGGCGCTTGAACTCAGCAAGCATGCCCTGCACGGTGCTTTCATCGAAATAACGCTGGTCGTAGGACAGGTGCAGGCCCAGGTCATCCCCCGGGTAACACACGGCGGTCAGCGGGAAGTTGGTGTGGGTACGGCCCGAGTCCGAGGTGGCGTTCAGGCTTTGCGCACGGTCCAGTACCGAGACTTCCACCGGAGCGTTTTCAAATACAAACAGGCTGTCGAACAGCGGCTGGCCCTTGGGCAGTTCGCTGTGTTCCTGGATTGTCACCAGCGGCAGGTATTCGTACTCGCGCAGCTGCATATTGCTGTCGAGCAAGGCGCTCAACCACTGGCGCACGCTGCACGGCTGATCGTCCTCGGGCAACTTGACCCGCAGGGCGATGCTGTTGATAAACAGGCCGACGGTACGCTGCATGTGCGGCATGTCCACCGGGCGCCCGGCCACCGTGACGCCGAACAACACGTCACGCTCGCCGCTCAAGCGCCGCAGCACCAAGGCCCACGCCGCCTGGGCGAAGGTATTGACGGTCAGTTGATGCGCCTGGGCCAGCTCGCGCAATTGCGCACCATCACGGGCATCCAGACGGGTATAGCAATCCCCCACCACCATGCCGCCACTGTGGCCGGCGTGTTCACGCAGGAATGGCCGGTCGCTGGGGATCGGCGTGGTGCGCTCAAACCCTTGCAGGTTCTGCTGCCACCACTGCCGCGCCTCGGCCAGGTTCTGACGTTGCAGCCAGGCGATGTAATCGCGATAGCGTGGCGGCGCGGCCAGTTGTGCTTCGCGACCTTCACCCAGGGCGGTGTAGATATCGAAGAAATCATTCATCAACAACGAACGGCACCAGGCATCAATCAGGATGTGGTGGTTGCTCATCATGAACCAGTAACGGGCCTCGCCGACGCGGATCAGGCGCAGGTGGAACGGCGCCTGATTGAGCAGATCGAAACCGGCCTCGCGCTCGCTTTTGAGCAACGCTTGCAGGCGCGGCTCCTGTTGCTCGGCCGGGGTGCCGGTCCAGTCCAGGTATTCGATCGGCGTGCTGCCGGGCTTGTGGATCACCTGCAACATCGCTTCGCCGACGTTCCAGCAGAACGACGCACGCAAGGCTTCATGCCGGGCGATCACGGCTTTCCAGGCCAGGGCAAAGCGCTCGGGGTTGAGCTCGCTGCTGATGCGGTAGCGGTCCTGCATGTAATAGAGGCCGGTGCCCGGCTCCAGCAGGGTATGCAACAGCAGGCCTTCCTGCATGGGCGTCAGCGGATACACATCCTCGATGGCGCTGGCCGGCACCGGCAACGCGTCCAGTTGCACCTGGGTCAGGTGCGCCAGGGGGAAGTCGGACGGCGTCAGGCCGCCGGCATCATCGCGCAGGCAATGGGCGATCAGGCTCTGCAACTCGCCCAGGTAGGCCTCGGCCAGCTCGCTGATGGTCTGGTGGTCGTGACGCTCGCGGCTGAAGGTCCAGCGCAGCAGCAGTTCGCCGCCGTACACCTGGCTGTCCACACTCAAGGCGTTGGGCAGTGGCGCATCCGGGTCATGGGCCGGGCCGGCAGACACGTCCAGCGGGTGGAACAGCGCCTGGCTGTCGAAGCTCTGGTCGAACTGCCCGAGGTAGTTGAAGGTAATCGAGGCGTTCGGCAACGCCGCCATGGCCTGGCGACAGGTACTGTCGGCCAGGTAGCGCAGCACGCCATAGCCCAGGCCTTTGTGCGGCACCGCGCGCAGTTGCTCCTTGATCGCCTTGATCGACGCGCCCTGGCCGCTGGCCTCCTCGATATCCAACGGGGTCAGGCGCAGCGGGTAAGCGCTGGTGAACCAACCGACACTGCGGGTCAGGTCGATCTCGTCAAACAGGCTTTCGCGGCCGTGGCCTTCCAGCTGGATCAGGGTCGATGCGTGGCCGCTCCAACGGCACAGCACGCGGGCCAGTGCAGTCAGCAATAGGTCGTTGACCTGGGTGCGGTAGGCGCTCGGTGCCTGTTGCAGCAACTGCCGGGTGCGCTCGGCATCCAGGCGCACACTGACAATCTCGGCGTCGCGGTTGCGCAGGCTGCCGTCCGCCCGGTCCACCGGCAGTTCAACCGGCGGGCCCGCCAACTGTTGCTGCCACAGGCTCAGTTCTTCACGCAGGGACTCGCTACTGGCATAGGCCTGCAAACGCGCGGCCCAGTCGCGCAAGGCGCTGGTTTTGGCGGGCAGGCTGACGGCCTGGCCGTCGCTCAATTGGCGATAGACGTTTTGCAGGTCTTCGAGCAATACGCGCCAGGACACGCCATCCACCACCAGGTGATGGATCGCGATCAGCAAGCGTTGCTGGCCAAGCGGCCCGTCCACCAGCAAGGCGCGCAGCAGCGGGCCGTGCTCCAGGTCGAGGCTGCGCTGGGCATCGGCGAACAGCGCCTCGCACTGCGCCATATCCGCCACCTGGGCCAACCACAACACGCCGCCTTCCGGCACGGCCAGATGCTCGGCGTGCCATTGCGCGTCGTGCTGGGTGAAGCTCAGGCGCAAGGCGTCGTGGTGTTCCAGCACGGCCAGCAGCGCCTGTTCCAGGCGGTGCGGATCCAGGGCCTGCACCGGCGCCAGCACCAATGCCTGGTTCCAGTGCTGACGCGCCGGGATTTCGCTGTCGAAGAACCAATGCTGGATCGGCGTCAGGCCCGAGGGGCCGGTCAACAGCCCTTGCTCGGCAGTGACCTGCTCACTGCACGTGGCCACTGCGGCCAGGGCCTGCACGGTCTGGTGCTGGAACAGGTCGCGGGGGCTGAAGTGAATCCCCGCCTGCCGCGCCCGGCTGACCACCTGGATCGACAGGATCGAGTCGCCACCCAGCTCGAAGAAGTTATCGTGCAGCCCGACCTGCTGCACATTGAGCACCGCACACCAGATCGCGGCCAGGCTCAGTTCCAGCGCATTGCTCGGCGCCACGTACTGCTGCCGATTGGCCTCGGGGTCCGGTTGCGGCAAGGCGCGGCGGTCGAGCTTGCCGTTGGCGGTCAGCGGCATGCTGTCGAGCACCATCAGGTGCGCCGGCACCATGTAGTCCGGCAGTTGCGCCTTGAGGTGGGTCTTGAGTGCCTCGCGCAAGGCGGCGTGATCGCGGGCATCGCTGACCAGGTACGCCGCCAGTTGCTTGCCACTCGGCGCATCCAGGGCCAGGACCACCGCCTCACGGACCGCCTCGTGCTCAAGCAGGCGGGTTTCGATCTCGCCCAGTTCGATGCGGAAACCACGGATTTTCACCTGATGGTCGATCCGCCCCAGGTACTCCACCAGGCCATCGGCACGCTGGCGCACCAGGTCGCCGGTACGATAGAGCCGCCCGCCATCGGCATACGGGTCGGCCACAAAACGTTCGGCGGTCATGCCCGCACGCTGGTGATAACCCTGGGCCAGGCCGGCACCGCCCACGTACAGCTCGCCAGTCGCGCCTTGGGGCACCAGCGCCAGGTCGGCATCCAGAATATAGGCGACCCGCGCGCCGATGATGCTGCCGATCGGCACGCTGCCGGCGCCCTCCTCCAACACCTCAGGGGCCAGGCTGGCCAGGGGCATGACCACCGTTTCGGTCGGCCCATAAGCATTGAAGAATAGCGCCGGCTGGAACGCCGCGCGGATGCGCTGCAGGTGCTCGCCAGTCAGCGCCTCGCCACCGGTAATGCACATGCGCACCGGCAGGGTCTGGTTTTGCGTGGCCAGCCATTGGGCCAACTGGCTGCCATAGCTAGGGGTGAAGCCGAGGATATTGATCCGATGCTCACGGATCAGCCCGCAGATTTCTTCGGCATCCCATTGCCCCTGGGCGCGCAACACCACCTGCGCACCACTGAGCAGCGGCACCAGCAGGCGCTCGGTGGCGGCGTCGAAATTGATCGAATAGAAGTGCAGCTCGCAATCGTCGGGGCGCATGCCAAAGCGCTCGATCACCGCCTGGCAATGCATGGCGATTTCACCGTGGGACACCACCACGCCCTTGGGCTTGCCGGTGGAGCCGGAGGTGTAGATCAGGTACGCCTGATGCTGCGCCAGGCTGATCGCCGGCAGGTCACTGGCCGGGTAGTTGGCGAGCACCGGCAAGTCATCTTCCAGGCACCAGCAACTGACGCTGGCGGGTAACTCACCAAGGGCGTCGAACATCGCCGCATCGCTGAGCAACAGGCCGATGCCGCTGTCTTCGATCATGTAGTGCAGGCGGTCCAGCGGGTATTCCGGGTCCAACGGCACATAGGCGCCACCGGCCTTGAGGATCGCCAGCAGGCCGATGACCATTTCCAGTGAGCGTGGCAGCGCCAGGCCGACCCGCACCTGTGGGCCCACCCCACGCTCTCGCAGCATCCAGGCCAGGCGGTTGGCGCGGCTGTCCAGCTCGCGGTAACTCAGGGTTTGCCCGGCGAAGGTCAGCGCGGGCGCATCCGCACGGGCCTGCACCTGGGCGCTGAACAGCGAATGGATGCACTGGTCGAGACGGTGCTCGCCAGTCTCGATACCGAGGCCGTCTTGCAGGGCGCGTTGCTCATGCGCCTGGAGCATCGCCAACTCGCTCAAGCGCTGTTGCGGATCGGCAATCAGCGCCTCCAGCAGGTTGCACCAATGGGCGGCCATGCGCGCAATGCGCGGCTCGTCGAACAAGTCGGTGCTGTAGGTCAGGCAGCAACCCAGGCGATGATCGAGGTCGGTGACTTCCAGGTTGAGGTCGAACTTGGTGGCACGCGCATCGTTGGCCAGGTACTCGACGGTCATCCCGGCCAGCTGCCGGCTTTGCTGGAACTCCCAGCGCTGCACGTTGCACATCACTTGGAACAGCGGGTTATACGCAGCACTGCGCGGCGGCTGCAGGGCTTCCACCAAGTGGTCGAACGGCAGGTCCTGATGGGACTGGCCTTCGATTACGGTGTGGCGCACGTGCTCAAACAGCTCAGCAACGCGCATCTGCCCGTCGAGCTGGCAACGCAGCACCTGGGTGTTGAGGAACGCGCCGATCAGCCCTTCGCTTTCCGGACGGATGCGGTTGGCCACCGGCGCACCGATGCGCAGGTCGGTCTGGCCGCTGTAGCGGTAGAGCAGCGTCGCCAGGGTCGCGGTCATGGTCATGAACAGGGTCAGGCCATGTTCGGCATTGAAGGCGCGCACCTTGGCGGCGAGTTCATCGCCAAGGTCAAAACGGTACAGCTCGCCCTGATGACTTTGCACCGCCGGGCGTGGCCGGTCGCTGGGCAGTTCCAGCAGCGGATGCTCGTTGCCCAGTTGCGTGGTCCAGTAGTCGAGCTGGCGCTGGCGTTCACCGGCCTCCAGCCATTGGCGCTGCCACACGCTGTAGTCCAGGTACTGCACCGGCAACGGTTCCAGGGGTGATTCGCGCTCGTCGATAAAGGCTTCGTACAGCGCGCTGAGTTCACGGGCAAAGATGTCCATGGCCCAGCCTTCGGTGACGATGTGGTGCAGGGTCAGCACCAGGTAGTGTTCCTGCTCGCCGGCCTTGACCAGACAGGCGCGCAGCAACGGTCCGGTTTCCAGGTTGAACGGGCGGTGGGCTTCCTGGTCGGCCAATTGCTGCACGCGCAGTTGGCGCTCGGCTTCGGTAAACGCCGAGAAATCCTGCCAGTTCATGCGCACGCTGCTTTGCGCGGCGACGTTCTGCCGGGCCACACCATCGACACTCGGGAAGGTGGTGCGCAGGGTTTCGTGGCGCATGATCAAGGCTTGCAACGCCGCCTCGAAACGCCCCACATCCAGCACCCCGCGCAAGCGCGCCATGCCACCGACGTTATAGGCCGGGCTGTCCGGCTCCATTTGCCAGAGGAACCACATGCGCTGCTGGGAATAGGACAGCGGCACCGGCTGGCGACGATCCACCTTGCCGATCGCGCTCTGTTGGTTGCGTTGGCCGCTGGCCTGGATCAGGCGCACCTGTTCGGCAAACGCCCCCAGCTCACTGGCTTCGAACAAGGTACGCAGGGGCAGCTCCACATCACAGGCCTGGCGTGTGCGGGAGATGATTTGCGTGGCCAGCAGTGAATGGCCGCCAAGGGCGAAGAAGTCGTCGCGCAGGCCGACACGCGGCAGGCCCAGCACTGTGCGCCAGATCGCGGCGATCTGCTGTTCCAGGGCGGTCTGCGGCTCGACATGCTCACGCACCTGCCACACCGGCTCCGGCAAGGCGCGGCGGTCGACTTTGCCGCTGGGGCTCAGGGGCATGACATCGAGGCGGATCAGTTGCGCCGGCACCATGTACTCCGGCAACTCGGCGGCCAGTGCGGCTTTCACGTCCAGCTCATCCAGCTCGCCGCTGGCCGTGTAGTAACCGATCAACTGCGCACCGCCGGCGGTCTCGCGAATCAACACCAGTGCCTGGGCGATGCCCTCCTGGGCCAGCAGCCGCGCCTGGATTTCTTCCGGTTCGACCCGAAACCCGCGCAGCTTGACCTGCTGATCCAGGCGCCCGAGGTACTCCAGCACGCCATCAGCCGTCCAGCGCACGCGGTCGCCGGTGCGGTACAAACGGGCGCCCGCCGCGCCCAGTGGGTCGGCGACAAAACGTTCGGCGGTCAGCCCGGCACGCCCCAGATAACCACGGGCCAGGCCAATCCCGCCGATGCACAGCTCACCCGGCACCCCTGCGGGCAGCAGGTTGAACTGCTCGTCCAGCACCCGGCAAAGCACGTTGCCCAATGGGCGGCCGATTGGCGAGCGCTCGCCGTCGGTGCGCTGGCAGTGCCAATGGGTGACGTTGATTGCCGTTTCGGTCGGGCCATAACGGTTGTGCAACTGCACCGCCGGCAATTGCGCGAGCAACCGATTGCGCAACTCGGCGGACAAGGCTTCGCCACCGGAAAATACCCGGCGCAGGCTGGTGCATTCGGCCGCCAGCGGTTCATCGACAAACAGCTGCAGTAGCGGCGGCACAAAATGCAGGGTGGTCACGCCATGCTCCTGCACCAACTGTGCAATGCGATGGGGGTCGCGATGCTCGCCGGGGCCGGCCAGTACCAGGCGGCAACCGCTGATCAGTGGCCAGAAACACTCCCACACCGACACGTCAAAACTGATCGGTGCCTTTTGCATCAGCACATCGCTTTCATCCAACTGGTAAGTGGCCTGCATCCACTGCAAGCGCTCGGCCAGGGCGCCATGGGTATTACCCACGCCCTTGGGCTGGCCGGTGGAGCCGGAGGTGTAAATCACATAGGCGAGGTTGTCGGCATTCAAGTGCAGGCCCGGCGCCTGGGTCGGCCAGCTGTCAAGCTTGAGGCTGTCCATGGCGATCAACGAAACCCCCTCGGCCACCGGCAGCTGTTGCAGCAGATGGGTCTGGGTCAGCAACAATTGCACGCCACTGTCGGCCAGCATGTAGGCCAGGCGGTCGGCGGGATAGTCCGGGTCCAGTGGCACATAGGCGCCGCCGGCCTTGAGGATCGCCAGTAAGCCGATCAGCAGTTGCGGCGAACGCTCGGCGGCAATCGCCACGCACACGTCCGGGCCGACGCCTTTGTCGCGCAGGTAATGGGCCAGGCGGTTGGCCTGGGTGTGCAGTTGGCCGAAGGTCAGGCTGGCGTCCTGCCAGACCAGGGCGGTGCGCTCGTCGCTGTGTTGGTTGAGTTGTTCCGGCACCAGGCGCTGCGCCGGGGCGCACGGGGCCTCGCTCCAGTTGCGTTGCTCGGTGTGCTCGGCGGCCTGCAGCAGCGCAAGGTCGCCCACCGCTTGGTGCGGTTGCGCACAGGCCGCTTGCAACAGGTTGATCAAATGCGTGGCCAGGCGCGCGATGGTGCTGGCGTCGAACAGCTCGTCAGCGTAGTCGAATGACAGGCTCAGGCGCCCGTTGCGGTCTTCTTCGCTGTGCAGTTGCAGGTCGAACTTGGCTTCGCGGCTGTGCCACGGCAGCTCTTCGGCCAGCAGGCCCGGCAGGCGGCGCAAGGCACTCAGGTCACGCTGCTGGTGGTTGAACATGACCTGGAACAGGCCTTGCTCCCGGGCTTGGGGGAAGGCTTCCAGCAGTTGTTCGAAGGGTAAGTCCTGATGGGCCTGGGCCTCGGTGGCGGCCAGGCGCGTCGCCGCCAGCAGCTCGCTGAAGGGCAGGCGCGCATCCACTTCGGCGCGCATCACCAGGGTATTGATAAAGAAGCCGATCAGGCCCTGGGTTTCGTGGCGCCCACGGTTGGCGTTGGGCACACCGATGCGGATATCGCGCTGGCCGCTGTAGCGGTACAGCAGGCTCTGGAACGCCGCCAGCAACAGCATGAACGGCGTGGCCTGGTGCGCTTGGGCGGTCTGGCGGATCGCTTCGCCCAGGCTGGCGTCCAGGCGCACGCTGTAGCGTGAAGCGCTGCGCCGTTGCTGGGCCGAGCGCGGGTGGTCGGTGGCCAGGCTCAAGATGGGATGTTCGTCACCCAGTTGCTGCTGCCAGTAGGCCAACTGGCGCTGGCCCTCGCCTGCGGCCAGCCATTGGCGCTGCCAACTGCCGTAGTCGGCGTACTGCACAGCCAGGGCCGGCAACTCGAGGCGCTGGCCCTGGGACGCAGCAGCGTAGAGGCGCGAGAACTCGTCGAGCAATACAGTCAGCGACCAGCCATCGGCGATGATGTGGTGCAGGGTCACCAGCAACTGGTGATCTTCATCGTCCAGGCGCAACAGCGTGACCCACAACAACGGGCCTTGCTCCAGATCGAACTGGGTGCGTGCCTCGTCCTCGCGGATCTGCGCGGCGCGGGCTTCACGCTCGGCCAGCGGCAGGTCGCGCAGGTCGATGACTTGCACGGCAAACTCACGCTGTGCATCCACGCGCTGGTAGCCCTGGCCGTCGCGCTCATAGAACCGCGTACGCAGCGCTTCGTGGCGCTGGATCAGTTGCGCGAAGCTTGCGTGCAGCGCGTCTTCATCCAGCTCGCCGCGCAGGCGCAGGGCACCGGGGATTGTGTAGGCGCTGCTCTGCGGGTCCAGTTGCCAGGTGATCCACAGGCGATTTTGCGCCAGGGATTGCGGCATATCCTGCTGGCGTGACAAGGCGCTGATTGCGCCCTGGGCCACGCCCCCGTCCGCCTGCAATTGGCCGACACTGACGGCGAAATCGGCCAGCACCGGCGCCTCGAACAGCAGGCGCAGATTGAGTTCCAGGCCCAGGGTTTCGCGCAGGCGGGCAACCACTTGGGTGGCGCTGATGGAGTTGCCGCCGAGCAAGAAGAAGTGATCATCGCCAGCCACTTGCGCCACCTGCAACTGTTCGCACCAGATCGCGGCGATCTGCTGTTGCAGGTCTGACACCAGTGCCCCATCGCCCGCCTGCGCGCGCTGATCGGGGAACTGCGCGTAGCTGTCGAGGCTGCCATCGGCCAGGCGGGTGCGGCAGGCCGAACGCTGGACCTTGCCACTGGAGGTTTTCGGCAACGCGCCGGGGTTGAGCAGCACCACCACGCAGGGCGCTTCTTGATAGGCCTCGGCCACTGCCTGGCGAATAGCTTTGATCAGGGCTTCCGGCGGCAGGATCTTCTGCACGCTGCGGCTGATTTCTGCGGCGATGCCGATACCTTCCAGGCCCTGGTCATTCACCGCAAATGCCGCGACACGCCCCTTGCGCACCACTTCCACTTCGCGTTCGACGGTTTGCTCGATGTCCTGCGGGTACAGGTTGTGCCCGCGCACGATCAGCAGGTCTTTCAGGCGCCCGGTGATAAACACCTCGCCGTCGCGGATAAAGCCCAGGTCACCGGTGCGCAACCAGGTGCGACCGGCGTGCTGTACAAACGTCTCGGCGGTGGCTTCGGGGTTGCGCCAGTAGCCGTGGGCAATGCTCGGGCCGGTGGCCCAGATCTCGCCGACGCAGTTGTCGTCCAGCTCGGCGAGAGTCTGCGGCTCGACGATCAGCACCGCGTGCTCGGGCTGGCTCGTGCCACAGCTCATGATCGCAGTGCCCTGCCCTGGTTCGGCACGGTTGGCGGCCAGCGCCTGTTCGTCCAGGCGCAACGCCGGGATGCCCTGGCCACGGGTGCCGCCGGCGACAAACAGGGTCGCTTCGGCCAAGCCATAGGAGGCGAAGAAGTTGTTCGGGGTAAAACCGCACGGGGCGAACTTCTCGGCGAAGCGCTCCAGGGTGTCGAGACGGATCGGCTCGGAACCGGAATAGGCCACGCGCCAATGGCTCAGGTCCAGGCGCTCAAGGGCCGAGTCGCTGACCCGCTCGCTGCACAGGCGGTAGGCGAAGTCCGGGCCACCGCTGATGGTCCCGCGGTATTGGCTGATCGCTTCCAGCCAGCGCAACGGGCGGCCAAGGAAGTACGCTGGCGACATCAACACGCAGGGCACGCCGCTGAAGATCGGTTGCAACAGGCCGCCGATCAAACCCATGTCGTGGTACAGCGGCAGCCAGCTGACAATCACGTCATCGGGGTTAAGGTCGATGCCAAAGCCGCGACGGATCAGCAATTCGTTAGCCACCAGGTTGCCGTGGCTGACTTGCACACCTTTGGGCAAGGCGGTGGAGCCGGAGGTGTATTGCAAGAAGGCGATACCGTCGTCCTGCAGGTTTGGCGCGACCCAGCCGGCGGCGATTTCGCTGTGCAGTTCATCCACGCAGAGCAAGGGCGGCGCTTGCTCGATCTGCCCCAGGGCGTCGCGCAAACCACTGCTGGTCAGCAACAGCTTGGGCTCGGCATCGGCGATGATCGACAGCAACCGCTCCTGGTGATGCCGGCGAGTGGACTCCGGCGGATAGGCCGGCACCGCGATCACCCCCGCGTACAGGCAGCCAAAGAACGCCGCGACATAATCCGGGCCGCTGGGGAACAGCAGCACCGCACGCTCACCCAGCCCGGCCGAGGCCTGCAAGGCGGCAGCGATGGTGCGGGCGCGCAGGTCCAGGTCACGGTAGCTGAGCACCACGGTCTCGGCGGCAGACTCAGCCAGAAAGCGCAGGGCCACCTGGTCCGGGGTCTGCGCGGCGCGGCGCTGGAGAGACTGGACCAGGGTGCGGGGAAGTTCGAAGGCGTCCATCATGAGGGGTTCCTGCCTGAAATCGGCTTACGGGGAAATCGGGGATAGAGGGCATGGGCGCGCGGCGGCGTGTTCAGCCGGTCGCCAGGGCCGCCCGCCGTGCAGCGCTATGGCGCCAGCGGGTCAAGTGTTCGTCGGCGTAGCGGCGCAGGCAGCGCAACAGTGAGCTTTCCTGTTGCACCAGAAAGAAATGGTGCCCCTCGAACATGTCCAGGGAGAAACCACTGGCGGTGTCTTCCTGCCAGTCGAGCAATTCGTCGGCGCGCACGTCGTCCTGCTTGCCGCCAAACACATGGATCGGCATCGACAACGGCTCGCGCTCGCCGTACTGGAAACTGCCGCACAACAGGAAGTCGGCGCGCAGGATCGGCAGCGTCAATTGCATCAATTCGTGGTTGGTCAACGCGTCTTCGGGCGTGCCCTTGAGCTTGCGCAGGCGCTCGATCAGTTGGGTGTCGTCTTTTTCAATGGCGTATTCGCTGACATCCCGTCGCGCCGGGCCGGCGGTGGCCGAAGCAAACAGCGCCAGGGGTGCAGGCAGCCCGCGTTCGCGCAGGGCATGGGCCAGCTCGAAAGCCAGCAAACCGCCCAGGCTATGGCCAAACAAGGCGTAAGGGCCGTCGAGTTCGGCGCTGATCTCATCCGCCAACTGCGCGGCAAGCACCTTGATATCGCGCTGCAAGGGCTCGTCCATGCGCATGCCACGCCCCGGCAACTCCAGCGGGCGCACTTGCAACCACTCCGGCAGTGCCCGACGCCAGCGGCTGTAGAACATGGCGCTGGCGCCCGAATAGGGCAGGCAAAACAGGTGCAAGCGGGTCGACGTGCTCATCTCAGACCACCCCTGCCTGGATCGCTGGGTTCTCGCGATAGAAACGCATGTCGTCCTCCTCCGGGTGCAAATCCATGGCCGGCGTGTTGGCTGGCCTGTCACCAATGAGAACGGATGGCCCGGCAAAATAATTAGTCTGCCTGCCAGGGCCGGCACACAAAGAGAAGCGCCTCACAGTTTGTATTTCGGTATAAGATTAGTTCCACTTCTCATTTGACAATCATTATCATTAAGCATAATTTGTTGCCCGATGTGTAGGAGGCCTCAGCAGGGATGCCCTCCACTAACCATATTTGCAGCAAGGTGATTTCCATGACGGAACAAGTATCCACAAGCAGGTGCGATTCACCGTTACTCCAGGCGTTTGTCGATAATCGACTGATCCTGGTCAAGATCGCGGCGCGCATTACCGGCTGCCGTTCCCGTGCCGAAGACGTGGTGCAGGACGCCTACTTCAGACTGCAATCGGCCCCGCAGATCACCTCATCGTTCAAGGCTCAACTGAGCTACCTGTTCCAGATCGTGCGTAACCTGGCTATCGACCACTACCGTAAACAGGCCCTGGAACTGAAGTACTCCGGGACGGAAGAGGAAGGCTTGAATGTGGTTATTCATGGCGCTTCACCGGAAACCTCGCACATCAATTTTTCCACCCTGGAAAACATCGCCGACGCCCTGACCGAACTGCCCCAGCGCACGCGCTACGCGTTCGAGATGTACCGTCTGCATGGCGTGCCGCAAAAGGACATCGCCAAGGAACTGGGGGTGTCGCCAACGCTGGTCAACTTTATGATCCGTGATGCGTTGGTGCACTGCCGTAAGGTTTCGGGGACCCATAGCGATACGTTTGCCCGACGGGTCTGACCACCACGCCATTGCAATGAGGCATGAGCTTGTGTGGCAGCGGGCTTGCCCGCAATGGCATTGGATCAGCCAGTCAATCCAGTGGCTGACACACCGCTATCGCGGGCAAGCCCGCTCCCACACAAGCCCCCCACAGTTGATCTTCATTGCCCCCAAGGTCTCAGGCCAAGCCACACCGCTCAAAAAACCGCTCCCGCCCCAGCATCATCAGCGCCGCGCGCTTGTGGGGGAAATCGAACTCCTTCTCGCAGTGGAAACACTGGTTCTGCATATACCCAATCATCTTCGCGTTGTCGGCCCTGGGCTCCGCCACCACCCGCTGGGTGCGCGGGTCGTCGAGAAACAGGTAGTGCACCAACGCCGCCAGCCAACTGGCCACCTTGTGCGGCCCGCGGTGGTGCTCCTCCCCCACCAGCATATGGATGCCCCGATCGTAATCGTCCACCTCATAGAACGGCGCAATGCGATCCTCCCTGGCCCAATACGCCTCGAAATAGGCAAACGGCTCATCGTCGAAACAGCCGATCAGCGTCAAGGCATGTGGGTCAGCTGCAAGCTTCTCCAGATAGTCCCGATGCTGCTCCAGGCTGCCGCTTTCCTGCCAGAAACTGGCGACCCGCGCGCTGTTCTGCCAGCGATTGAAGCGGGCCAGGTCCACGTCGATCTCCAGCGTACGCAGTGAAATCCACGCGCCCAGGCGCGCGTCGAAACGTCGGTAGACTTCGCCGCACGGTTTGGGCGCACGCACCGGATGGCGCTTGCCATTGCTGAGGATCATTTGCTGCGGATAAGCGCCACTCACAGGCTGGCCCAACCACGGCTGTGGCAATTGCCAGAACAGAGTGCGCTCGCAACGGAACTGCCCTGCCACATCCGTGGCCAGCAGCAGGCCGCTGCGCAGGGCCTCGTCAGGGGCGTGTTCGAGGTGCCAGACCAGTTGCTGGCGCTCAGGCTCACGGGCAAACAGCCAGTAACAAGCGGCCCACAAGGCCTGCACCGACGGCACCTCACCGGGGCTTTGCAACTGCAGGTGCAGCTCTTCGCCGCGCGCCAGGCGCAGGCGCACCAGCGGCTGGCCAGCGAGAGTCAGGGTCAGGCGGCCATCGCTTTCGTCTGCGTTAAGGGCAGGCCCTGCCGGGAGTGGCAGGACTGACAAGTCTTGGGGATTGGGCATGGAGGGGGCTCACGATAATCGTCGACAGTTAGACGAAGTGACGTGAACCAGCAGCAAAAATTTAAGCGGGCGTTACCCGGATCAGGGTGCGTCAGCTACCGGCAGCACATCAATGCGGTACGGTTCGAAGATCTTCAACAGCTCGCCGCTGTCGCGCAGATCCTTGAGCAATGCGGCAAACGCCGGGCCGCTGATCGCCGCCTTGGGCCGCAGCAAGGCGTAGTGGTGGTACACCTGATCAATGCGCTCCGACACCAGGAACTGCCCGGCGGTGTCGGGATTGCGCACCATAAAGTCACTGAGGTAGGAACGCGTGACCAGGGCGATATCCGCGCGGCCACGGGTCACCATCAGCAAGTTGCTGTCATGGGAATAGGTCAAGGTGGCGTTGAACTGCGTGGCCATGGCCTTGGGGTCGGGGTTGAAGTTGGCGAAGGCGTAGTGATAACCGCTGAACACCGCGAGGCGCTTGCCCGCCAGATCGGTGAAATAGCCCTGGTCGCGGCCGGTCTGGCGCTGGGTGACGAATATCTCGGCGTCCTCCAGGCCCATGTCGACACTGGTATGGGGGATATCCTGCCAACCCCAATGCGGGTTCTCGAAGATGGCCATATCGACCCGGCCCTGCTGGAAATCACGAAAACGCCGGGGAATGGAGGTGGGTACCAGCACAAACTGGTACTCGCGCTGCGCACGGTTCAGCGCCTCCAGCAATTGCGGGAGCAGCCCGCTGTCGGCGCCCTGCTCCGGGCGCACCGTATACGGTGGAAAATGCGCAGCACCGACCCGTACCAATTGGGCCGCCGAAACCTGCGCCTGCCACAAGGTGCCCATTGCCAATACTGTTAATCCTGCAGCCAGCCGCAATGGCGAAAACATCAGGCACGCACCGTTCAAAATCTGGATCTCGCTAAGCTAGGCGTTTTTGTCTGGGGAGACAACTTCCGGCCCGACAATTAAATCGCTTGCTTTACCCGCCTAATCCGCCTTCAGCACCAGCAGCAATGCTTCATCGGCCAATTGCTCGAGGGTCATGCTGCCCTGGGCGCGGAACCAGGTCGTGGTCCACGACAGCGCCCCGGTCAGGAAACGCCGAGTGATAAATACATCACCCTTGATATACCCAGCCTGCTTGGCCTCCCCCAATACCTGCAACCAGATCTCTTCGTAGACATCGCGCAATGCCAGCACCTGGGCCTGCCCTTCTGCCGACAGCGAACGCCATTCATACACCAGCACCGCCATGGCCTCGCCGCTGCCGCCCATGATCGACTGCAACTCACAGCGAATCAGCGCCAGCACCCGTTCGCGCACGCTGCTCGCCTCGGCCAGGGAGGCGCGCATCATCGCGGTGTTGTAATGGATGGTTTCTTCCATCACCGCCCGCAGGATTTCATCCTTGCTCTTGAAGTGGTGGAAAATGCTGCCGGACTGGATTCCCACCGCACTGGCCAGGTCGCGCACGGTGGTGCGTTCATAGCCCTTGTTGCGAAACAGGTGAGCCGCGGTCTGCAGCAGCTTGCCCCGGGCGCTGTCGGGGTCGGTCAGTTGCCCGCCGTCCACCATGGTGCGCATCACCTCCAGGGCTTTTTGCTCATCCATGCTGCTCTCCTCAACTACTTTGATTGCGTCATGGCCGGCAATTTAGGCCGTGGCAGCCACCCAAGCAAGCGCTTGGGCATAAGTTGTGTACGCAGTTTACAAACCAAGCGCTTGCTTGGTAGTCTCGACCCAGCGATTTTGCAGAGAAGGACGTCCCATGAACAAGACCGTTCGTATCGGCTGCGCCAGTGCATTCTGGGGCGACACCTGCACCGCCGCCGCGCAGTTGGTGCAAGGCGGCGCGCTGGACTACCTGGTGTTCGACTACCTGGCCGAAGTCACCCTGTCGATCCTCGCCGGGGCGCGCATGAAAGACCCCCAGGCCGGCTACGCCCCGGATTTCGTCGAAGTCCTGGCGCCGTTGCTCGGTGATATCCAGCGCCAGGGCATCCGGGTGATCAGCAACGCCGGCGGCATCCACCCCCAGGCCTGCGCCGCCGCCTTGCAGGCCGCCTGCGACCAGGCCGGGGTGCCGCTGAAAATCGCCGTAGTGCTGGGCGATGACCTGCAACCGCAGTTCAAACAACTGCAGGGCATCAGCGATATGTTCAGCGGCGCGCCTTTGCCGGCGATGTGC
This sequence comes from Pseudomonas sp. WS 5411, assembly GCF_012985595.1. Classification (NCBI taxonomy): domain Bacteria; kingdom Pseudomonadati; phylum Pseudomonadota; class Gammaproteobacteria; order Pseudomonadales; family Pseudomonadaceae; genus Pseudomonas; species Pseudomonas sp. WS 5411. The sequence goes on along the minus strand of NZ_JAARMC010000012.1, from coordinate 114,900 downwards.
GTGTCGACCAATGCCTACCTCGGCGCGCCGGGCATCGTCCAGGCCCTGCAACTGGGCGCCGATATCGTTATTACCGGGCGCGTGGTGGACAGCGCAGTGGTCAGCGCGGCCCTGGTGCATGAATTCAACTGGGGGTGGCAGGACTACGACCACCTGGCCCAGGCCGCACTGGCCGGGCATATCATCGAATGTGGCGCGCAGTGCACCGGCGGCAATTTCACCGATTGGCGCGAGGTGCCGGACTACGAGCACATCGGTTTCCCGATTGTCGAGGTCAGTGCCGACGGCCAGTTCACCGTCAGCAAAGTGCCGGGCACAGGCGGCCTGATCAGCGAACTGAGCGTCGCCGAACAACTGCTGTATGAGATCGGCGACCCACGCGCCTACCTGCTGCCGGATGTGATCTGCGACTTCAGCCAGGTCACGCTGGAGCAACAAGGCGAAAACCGCGTGCGTCTGCGCGGTGCCAGAGGGCTAGCACCCACCGACCAGTACAAAGTCAGTGCCACCTACCCCGACGGTTTCCGCTGTACCGCCAGTTGCCTGCTGGCCGGCATCGACGCGGTGGCCAAGGCCGAACGGGTCGGCCAGGCGATCATCAACAAGACCTCGCAGTTGTTCAGCCAGCGCGGCTGGGCACCCTATACCGAGGTCAGCATCGAGTTGCTCGGCAGTGAGGCCACCTACGGCGCCCATGCCCAGCGCCAGGACTGTCGCGAAGTGGTGCTCAAGCTGGCGGTGCGTCACCCAAGCAAACAGGCCCTGGTGCTGTTCGCCCGGGAAATCGCCCAGGCGGCCACCGGCATGACGCCGGGCCTGACCGGCATTGTCGGCGGCAGGCCCACGGTGTATCCACTGATCCGCCTGTTTTCGTTCCTGATCGACAAAAGCGCGTGCCGCCTGAGCGTCGACTTCCAGGGGCAATCCCACCCTTGCGAACTGCCTGCCACGGCCGCCCTGAGCACGCCCCACGCGCCCCTCGACCCGCCCAAACCCGAAGGCCACGCCGAGGCCAGTGTGCCTCTGGTCAAGCTGGCCGTGGCGCGCTCCGGGGACAAGGGTAATCACAGCAATATTGGCGTAATCGCGCGCCAGCCCGAATACCTGCCATGGATTGCCGAAGCACTGACCCCAGAGGTGATCGTCGACTGGATGAGCCATGTACTCGACCCACTGCACGGGCGCGTCGAGCGCTGGTACCTGCCGGGCAGCCACAGCCTCAACTTCCTCCTCGAAAACGCCCTGGGCGGCGGCGGTATCGCCAGCCTGCGCATCGACCCACAAGGCAAGGCTTTCGCCCAGCAACTGCTGGAAATCCCGATTGCCGTGCCCCGCCACATCGCCGATCAACTCACCTAAGGGACTCTCGCCGTGGCCTTCGACTCGATCTTCAAAGCCGACCTGTTCCAGGGGCAGACCCTTATCGTCACCGGTGGCGGCAGCGGCATTGGCCGTTGCACCGCCCATGAACTGGCGGCACTCGGCGCCCATGTGGTGCTGGTGGGGCGCAAGCCGGAAAAGCTGCAACGGGTCACCCAGGAAATTACCGAAGACGGCGGCCACGCCAGCTGGCACGCCTGTGATATCCGCGATGAAGAAGCGGTGAAGGCGCTGGTCAGCCAGATCATCGAGGCACACGGGCCGATCCAGGGTCTGGTGAACAATGCCGGCGGCCAATACCCCTCGCCCCTGGCGTCGATCAATCAAAAAGGCTTTGAAACCGTGCTGCGCACCAACCTGGTGGGCGGTTTCCTGATGGCGCGGGAAGTGTTCAATCAGTCAATGAGCAAGCACGGCGGTGCCATCGTCAACATGCTGGCCGACATGTGGGGCGGCATGCCCGGCATGGGCCACTCGGGCGCAGCGCGCGCGGGGATGGACAACTTCACCAAGACCGCCGCGTTCGAATGGGGTTACGCCGGGGTGCGGGTCAACGCAGTGGCGCCGGGCTGGATCGCCTCCAGTGGCATGGACACCTACGAAGGCGCGTTCAAGGCGGTGATCCCGACCTTGCGCGAGCATGTGCCCCTCAAGCGCATTGGCACCGAATCGGAAGTCAGTGCGGCGATTGTGTTCCTGCTCAGCCCCGCCGCCGCATTCGTCAGCGGCAGCACCTTGCGCATCGACGGCGCCGCCAGCCTGGGCAGCCGCGCCTGGCCGCTGCACAAGGCGCAGCCGCCGAGCCCGTCGTTCAATGGTTTTCACCGCGCCTACCTGCCGGATGTGCTCAAGGAGGGCCAATAAACCATGCCGGTCATCGACTCCCTACTCGACACCCACAGCCCGCAGTTCGCACAGAACCGCGAGGCCATGCTCACCGCCATCCATCATCTGCGCCAACTGGAACAGAACCTGTTGGACAAGGCCGCCGAGGCCAAGGGCAAGTTCGACAAACGCGGCCAACTGCTGCCCCGTGAGCGCCTCAACCTGTTGCTCGACCCCGGTGCGCCCTTCCTCGAACTGGCAAGCCTGGCCGGTTACAAGCTGCACGACGACAAGGATGGCAGCGCGGCCGGCGGCGGGCTGATTGCCGGTATCGGCTATGTCAGCGGCGTGCGCCTGCTGGTGGTGGCCAACAACAGCGCAATCAAGGGCGGGACGATTTCCCCCAGCGGCTTAAAAAAATCCCTGCGCCTGCAACAGATCGCCATGGAGAACAAACTGCCGGTGGTGACCCTGGCCGAAAGCGGCGGCGCCAATCTTAATTACGCGGCGGAGATTTTCGTCGAAGGCGCGCGCAGCTTCGCCAACCAGGCGCGGATGTCAGCCATGGGCCTGCCGCAGATCACCGTGGTGCACGGCTCGGCCACCGCCGGCGGTGCCTATCAGCCGGGGCTTTCGGATTACGTGGTGGTGGTGCGCGGCAAGGCCAAGCTGTTCCTGGCCGGCCCGCCGCTGCTCAAGGCCGCCACCGGCGAAGTGGCGACGGACGAGGAACTGGGCGGCGCCCAGATGCATGCGCAAACCGCCGGCACCGCCGAATACCTGGCGGAAAATGACGCCGACGGCGTGCGCATCGTGCGCGAGATTGTCAGCCTGCTGCCCTGGGACGACCGGCTGCCACCCCAGCCGGCGCGGGCCTATACAGAGCCGCTGTATCCGATTGAAGAGCTGCTGGGCCTGATCCCCTCGGACCCGAAAAAGCCCTATGACGTACGGGAAATCATCGCGCGTATCGCCGATGGCTCCAACTTCCTGGAGTTCAAGGGCGAGTTCGATCCCCACACCGTCTGCGGCCACCTGCACATCCAGGGACGGGCCTGCGGGTTTATCGGCAACAACGGCCCGATCACGCCCAAGGGCGCGAGCAAGGCCGCGCAATTTATCCAGCTGTGCGACCAGAGCCAGACGCCGCTGCTGTTTTTCCACAACACCACCGGCTTTATGGTGGGCACCGAATCCGAGCAACAAGGCGTGATCAAGCACGGCGCGAAGATGATCCAGGCGGTGGCCAATGCCCGGGTGCCCAAGCTCACGGTGGTGGTCGGCGGTTCCTACGGCGCCGGCAACTATGCGATGTGCGGCCGTGGCCTGGACCCACGCTTTATCTTCGCCTGGCCCAACAGCCGCACCGCCGTGATGGGCGGCGCCCAGGCCGGCAAGGTGCTGCGCATTGTCACCGAGGCCAAGCAGTTGAAAGACGGCCTGGTGCCCGACCCCAAGGTGCTCGACATGCTCGAACACGTCACCGCGCAGAAACTCGATAGCCAGTCCACGGCCCTGTATGGCAGTGCCAACCTGTGGGACGACGGGCTGATTGACCCGCGGGACACCCGCACGCTGCTGGGCTACCTGCTGGATATCTGCCAGCAAGCCCAGGTGCGCCAATTGCAACCCAACAGCTTTGGCGCCGCGCGCTTTTAACGATCAGGAGAACAATAAAAATGATCTTCACCCAGGAACACGAAGAGCTGCGCCGTACCGTACGGGGTTTTGTCGAGCGCGAGATCAACCCCCACGTCGACGAATGGGAAAAAGCCGGGCGCTTTCCCATCCACGAGATCTTCCGCAAGGCCGGCGATCTCGGTCTGCTGGGTATTTCCAAGCCGGAGAAGTTCGGCGGCATGGGTCTGGACTACAGCTACTCGATTGTCGCCGCCGAAGAATTCGGCACCATCCGCTGCGGCGGCATCCCGATGTCCATCGGCGTGCAGACTGATATGTGCACCCCGGCCCTCGCACGTTTTGGCTCCGATGAACTGCGCGACGAATTCCTGCGCCCGGCCATCAGCGGCGAACAGGTGGGTTGCATCGGCGTCTCGGAAACCGGCGCTGGCTCCGACGTGGCCGGCTTGAAAACCCACGCCCGCAAGGACGGCGACGACTACGTGATCAACGGCAGCAAGATGTGGATCACCAACTCCCCCAGCGCCGACTTTATCTGCCTGCTGGCCAACACCTCGGACGGCAAGCCGCATATCAACAAGTCACTGATCATGGTGCCGATGAACACCCCCGGGATCAGCGTCAGCCCTCCCCTGGAAAAGCTCGGCATGCACAGCTCGGAAACCGCCCAGGTGTTTTTCGATGATGTGCGTATCCCACAGCGCAACCGCATCGGCCACGAAGGCGCGGGCTTCATGATGCAGATGCTGCAGTTCCAGGAAGAACGGCTGTTTGGCGCGGCCAATATGATCAAGGGCCTGGAGGCCTGCGTCGACAGCACCATCGCCTACTGCAAGGAGCGCCAGACCTTCGGCAAGGCCCTGATCGACAACCAGGTGATCCACTTTCGCCTGGCCGAGCTGTCCACCGAGATCGAGTGCCTACGCGCCCTGGTCTACCAGGCCACCGAGCAATACCTCAAGGGCCAGGACGTGACGCGGCTGGCCTCAATGGCCAAGCTCAAGGCCGGGCGCCTGGGCCGCGAAGTCAGCGACAGCTGCCTGCAGTACTGGGGCGGCATGGGCTTTATGTGGGACAACCCGGTGGCCCGTGCCTATCGTGATGTGCGCCTGGTGTCGATTGGCGGCGGCGCCGACGAGATCATGCTGGGGATCATCTGCAAACTGATGGGTACGCTGCCGGGGAAAAAGTCGTGAACGCCTGTGAAACCTTGCTGCTGGAGCCGCACAACGGCGTGCTGCACATCACCCTCAACCGCCCGCAGAACCGCAATGCCATGAGCGTGCAGATGGTCAGCGAACTGCGCGCCGTGCTGACGGATGTCGCCCGTGACGAGCAGGTGCGGGCATTGGTGATCAGTGGCGCTGGCGGACACTTCTGTGCGGGCGGCGATGTTAAGGACATGAGCCGCGCAGGCAGCCGCGAAGGCTTGCGTGATTTGAACCGGGTGTTTGGCGCGCTGTTGCAAGAAGTCGAAGCCCTGCCCCAGGTGGTGATTGTGGTGTTGCAGGGCGCGGTGCTGGGCGGCGGTTTTGGCCTGGCGTGTGTCAGCGACATCGCCATTGCCGACCACCAGGCACAGTTCGGCTTGCCGGAAACCAGCCTCGGCGTGCTGCCGGCGCAGATCGCGCCGTTTGTGGTGCGGCGCATCGGCCTGACCCAGGCCCGGCGCCTGGCGTTGACCGCAGCGCGGTTTGACGGGGTCGAGGCGCAGCGCCTGGGGGTGGTGCATTTTGTCGAGCATGACCCCCAAGGATTGGCGCAGCGCCTGGATGAGGTGTTGGGGCAGGTATTGCGCTGTGCACCGCGCGCCAATGCGCGAACCAAGGCGTTGTTGCTCCAGAGCCTGGATCAGCCGTTGGAGCTGCTGCTGGATCAGGCTGCCGATTGGTTTGCCGAGGCGGTGACCGGGGAAGAAGGCATTGAGGGGACGCGGGCGTTTGTCGAGAAACGCAAGGCCAGGTGGGTGAGTTGATCTTGAAAACGCCACATCCCCTGTAGGAGCTGGCTTGCCTGCGATGCGGGCACCTGGGTCTGTCAGGGATACCGAGGTGATGCAATCGCAGGCAAGCCAGCGCCTGCGCAACCAATCAAACAGGGACCCAAAATGCCCAGTTTCAATAAAATACTGATCGCCAACCGCGGCGAAATCGCCTGCCGAATCCAGCGCACCGCCCAAGCCCTGGGCTACCGCACCGTGGCGGTCTATAGCGCAGCCGACGCCAACGCCCTGCACGTACAAATGGCCGACGAAGCGGTGAACATCGGCCCCGCCCCGGTGCAACAGTCCTACCTGAACATCCCGGCGATCCTCTATGCCGCACGCCTGACCGGCGCCGATGCGATCCACCCCGGCTACGGCTTTCTCTCGGAGAACCCCGAGTTCGCCAAGGCCTGCATTGCCGCCGGCCTGGTATTTATCGGCCCCAGCGCCGACGCCATCGAGTTGATGGGCAGCAAGCGCCTGTCAAAAATCGCCATGCTCGACGCCGGGGTGCCGTGCATCGCCGGCTACCAGGGCAGCGCGCAAGACGACGCCACCCTGCAGAGCGAAGCCGAGCGCATCGGCTACCCGCTGATGATCAAGGCCAGTGCCGGCGGCGGCGGACGCGGCATGCGCCTGGTACACGCGCCGGCGCAGTTGCTCGAACAACTGCACACCGCACGCTCCGAGGCCCTGAATGCCTTTGGCAGCGACGAACTGATTCTGGAGCAGGCGCTGATCGAACCGCGCCATGTGGAAATCCAGCTGTTCGGCGATGCCCACGGCAACCTGATCTACCTGGGCGAACGTGATTGCTCGGTCCAGCGCCGCCATCAGAAGGTCATCGAAGAAGCACCCTGCCCGGTCATGACTACCGAACTGCGCCAGGCCATGGGCGAAGCGGCGCTCAAGGCCGGACGCGCAGTGGCGTATGTCGGCGCGGGCACTGTGGAGTTCCTGCTGGACCGGAGCGGGCGGTTCTATTTCCTGGAAATGAACACCCGCCTGCAGGTGGAGCACCCGGTCACCGAACTGATCACCGGCCTGGACCTGGTGGACTGGCAACTGCAAATCGCCGCCGGCCAGCCCCTGCCCTTGCGCCAGGACCAGGTGACGCTGAGCGGGCATGCCATGGAAGTGCGCCTATACGCCGAAGACCCGGCCCAGGGTTTCTTGCCACAAACTGGCGAGGTGTTGCGCTGGGAGCCGGCAGCCGGGGTGCGGGTCGATCATGGATTGCAAGCCCCGCAGCGCATCAGCCCGTTTTATGATCCGATGCTGGGCAAGATCATCGCCCATGGCGCTACCCGCGAAGAGGCACGGCGCAAGCTGCTGCGGGCGGTGCAGGACTGCGTGCTGCTGGGGATCCCCAGCAATCAGCGGTTACTGGTGGACCTGCTGGGGCATGCGCAATTTGTCGCGGCGGATTTCAGCACCGGATTTATTGCCGAACACTTCAGTGATATTGCCCGCCCTGCCGTCAGCGAAGAAGACCTGGCTCTGGCCGCCGCCCTGTTTTATCGGCACAGCGCGGCAGTGCATGGCCCGGCCCTGGCAGGCTGGCGCAACAATGCCAGCGTGCCCTGGACCTACCGCCTGGGCGTCGATGAGCACCGCCATGAGGTCAGCGCCCGCTTACTGGCGGAGGATCATCTGCAAGTCGGCAACATCGACATCCACCTCCTCGACAGCGACGGACGCTGGGCCAGCCTGGTGATCAACGGCATTCGGCGGCGGATTGCCTATCACCTGCAAGGCTCCCAGCTCTGGCTGTTGAATGCCGGCACCAGCCTGTGCGTGAGCAACCAGACGCAAACCGTGGCCAGTCGTGAAGCGCCCGTCAGCAGCGGCACGGTCAAGGCGCCGATGGACGGTGCCATTACCCTGCTGCAGGTGCGCGAAGGGGATGTGGTGAGCAAGGGCCAACTGCTGCTGGTGCTCGAAGCGATGAAAATGGAGCATCCGCTCAAAGCGGGCATCGACGGGGTGGTCAAGGCCATTCACGTCAGCGCCGGTGATCAAGTGCGCAATCGCCAGGTATTGCTGCAGATCGAGTAGCCCTGGGCGGAACTACCAGGCTTGGCTACGCTCTATCCCCATCAGAAAGGGATGAGTACGGGAACCTGCGATGCCTCATTGGCTGATTATTGATCTTGAAGCCACAACGGATGACGGCGGCTGGCCCGTGTCGGAGATGGAAATCATCGAAATCGGCGTGAGCCTGGTCAACCGCCAGGGCCGCGAGCTGGACCATTTCCAGCGCTTCGTGCGGCCCTTGCGCCGCCCGTTGTTGACGCCGTTCTGCCGCCAGCTGACGCACATCAGCCAGGCCAGTATCGACAGCGCAGCGCCCTTGACCGAGGTCTGGCCGCTGTTCGAACGCTGGCTGGGCCAGCATCATCCGCGCCTGGAAGGCTGGGCCAGCTGGGGCGACTATGATCGCCAGCAACTGGAGCTGGAGTGGCAGCGCCATGGCCTGGCCAGCGCGCTAAGCCAGACACCCCATGTGAACCTCAAGCAACGCTTCGCCAAGGCCCGACGCCTGGACAAGCCGTTGGGGCTCAATGGCGCCTTGCAACTGGCGGGCATGCAGTTCAACGGCCAGCAACACCGGGCACTGGAAGATGCGCGCAATACCGCACGTTTGCTGCCGTTGATTTTGCCCGTGTAGAAGGCATACTGGCCGACCTTTCTTGCCCCTTTTTTCGAGGATTCGCCCATGTTCAAAGTCAATGAGTACTTCGACGGCACCGTCAAGTCGATCGCCTTCGGCACCCCTGAAGGTCCGGCGACCATCGGCGTGATGGCTCCGGGTGAATACGAATTCGGCACGGCCCAGCGTGAAATCATGCACGTGGTCTCGGGCGCGCTCACCGTCAAGTTGCCAGGCAGCGACGCGTGGGAAACCTTCGCCGCCGGCAGCCAGTTCAATGTGCCTGCCGACAGCAAGTTCCAGCTCAAGGTGGCCGTGGACACTGCCTACCTCTGCGAATACCGCGGCTAAGCTTTTCCCGCGCACAAAAAAATGCCCGCCTCCCAAGAGGCGGGCATTTTTCATGGGCGACAGTTATTCGAGGATCGTCACCGGCATGCCGACTTCCAGGCGGCCCGCGCCGTCATTGACCAGGTTCTGGCCGAACATCACGCCATCGGGCTGTTTGCGGTAGGTTTCCAGGGTCGCCAGCGGCTGGCGATCGGCACTGCGCTCCCCGGTCGCCGGGTCGATGGTGGTGAGGATGCACCGCGAGCAGGACTTGACCACCCGGAACTCCACCTCACCAATGCGCACGCGCTTCCAGCCATCCTCGGCAAAAGCCTCGCTGCCTTCGATCACCAGGTTGGGGCGAAAGCGCAGCATTTCCATGGGCCGGCCGACGCGTTGCGACAAGTCGTCGAGAGACGCCTGGCCTATCAGCAACAAGGGGAAACCGTCGGCGAACGCCACCTGGTCATCGTCCTTGCCGTAGCCGGCCGCCGTGGTGCGCGCGCGCTCCAGCGGGACTTGCACCAAACGTGTCGGTTTGCCGATGAACTGGCTGACCCAATCGGCGGCCTCTGCACCGGCGTCCGGGACCCGCAGGGTGTCGCGCCAGATGGTGACACCGCGCAGCTCGGCATCCGCGCCGGGCAACGCCACATCCAGGGTGGGCAGGCCTGCAGCGCTCAAGGTCAGGCCACCGGCGGCATTCCATAACGCCGACAGCTGGCTCATCTGCGCCACGGCACGCTGGGTCAGGAATCGCCCGCTGGCCTCGTCCACCAGCATCCAGCGTCGGTCCCCGTCCAGCCCGAGTTTATCCAGGCCGATATGCGACAAGGTCTCTGCCTTGCCCGACTTCAAGGGGTACCGATACAACGCGCTGAGACGAAGCATGAGCGTGGGTTCCTGTGAGCAAAAGCGTCACCCTATACGAGCACGCCGACAGAATCAAAATTTCCCCAGTCCGGCAATTAGAGGCCCCCTCGTCACAGGCCGGAATCAGGCCGGCACTTCGTCCAGCATCAGGCGCTGGCGCACCACATCCACCAACTTGTCGGGCTGGAATTTGGAGAGGAAGTTGTCGCAACCGACCTTCTTCACCATCGAGTCGTTGAAGCTGCCCGACAAGGATGTGTGCAGCACCACATAGAGGCCGCGCAGGCGCGGGTCGTTGCGGATCTCGGTAGTCAGGCGGTAGCCGTCCATCTCGGGCATTTCGGCGTCGGTGAAGATCATCAACAGCTTGTCGGTCATTACCTGGCCGCTGTCCGCCCATGCCTTGAGCATGTTCAAGGCCTTGAGGCCGTCACTGGCGATATGCATCTTCACCCCCAGTTGCCCCAGGGTGTCGCGCAGTTGCGACAAGGCCACGTTGGAGTCATCCACCAACAGCACTTCGCGACCACGGGCACGTTCGAGCACCGGATCCTCGAGTTTTTCCCGGGAGACCTTGGCGTTGTAGGGCACGATCTCGGCGAGGACTTTTTCCACGTCGATGATTTCCACCAACTGCTCATCCACCTTGCTGATGGCCGTGAGGTAGTGCTGGCGGCCGGCGCTCGCCGGCGGTGGCAGGATCGACTCCCAGGTCATGTTGACGATGCGGTCGACGCCGCCCACCAGGAACGCCTGTACCGAGCGGTTGTACTCGGTAACGATAATGGTGCTGTTGGGCCCCGGTACCAGCGGACGCATGCCAATGGCCTGGGACAGGTCGATCACCGGCAGGGTCTGGCCGCGCAGGTTGACCACGCCGCAGACAAACGGGTGACGCTGGGGCATCAGGGTCAGCTTGGGCAACTGCAGGACTTCCTGCACCTTGAACACGTTGATTGCGAACAACTGGCGCCCTGCCAGGCGAAACATAAGGATCTCCAGGCGATTCTCACCCACCAATTGCGTGCGTTGATCTACCGTGTCGAGAATGCCAGCCATTGAAGACTCCTGGGGTGTGCTGAAAGATTTGCTGCTTACTGGAGAAAGATATCGGCAGACAGTGCCAAACCTTGACCCCCCGGTAAAATGCCACGTAAATGCATTGATGTCACACTGACATCATGCTTTACTGGCCTCACCTTACCGTCCGGTCGTCAAGCCACGCCGCAGGACCCTCAAACGGGCATAAGGTTCCACCGCGTAAGGGATTCCCCTAGTCGCAATCAGGTCCAACCTGATATTCCCGATATCCAATAGCCATTAATGTGACGCCATTCTCATTGCATGAACGGAGTCAGGCTTTTGTTTGCTATCGCAAGCCCACGGCCCAAGGGCCCTCCAGGCATTAACGCCTGGGCAATCGAAGTAATGCGAATGCCTCTGGTTGTTTCCACTGCAAGCAGCGCCAGCAGTCGCGACGCTGGTCATTCAAATAAAAGTACTACTCAAAATTCAGAAATGAACTACAGATCTCGGTCATATTTCGGCGCTAGTTTTAAGCCGTTGCTCCGGTATTACATCTCATTGTCTGACCGTACGTTGTGGAGACTTTCATGATGAACGACGGTAAAGAGTGGCAAGACGCACTTCCCGAGTTCCTCCTGGAGGCAGAAATGCTGCTGGCCAAGTCTGAGGAATGCCTGAGCCATCTGCATTTGATCCGCAACGATAACGATGCCATCGACTGCATGAAGAACAGCCTGGTCAAATTGGCGGAAAAGGCCGATGCCATGGCGCTGGAAGCCATTGGCAGCTTTTCCCGGCATATCCAGGACCTGATCAGCAACGCCCAAAGCCCGATGCAGCTTCACGATGCGGCACTTGCAGCCCTGCATGACTGCCTGACGCTGCTGGCCTGGCAACTGGAACTGATCGACATCAAGACCGGCAAACTGAGCCTGGATGACGCCGAGCAAACCACGTTGATTGAAACGGTTGTCCAGCAGATCCCCCAGAAGGATGTTGGCGCTCACCATCGCCACTCCATGCCCTACGCTTCCTGAACCTGCCGTGCGGTTAACCAGGCCGCCGGCGGGCGCCCAACTAATACCCGTCAAATATTTAGCCAGCCAACTATCAATAACCCAATATGGGTAATAGCGATACAAAACAAAATTAATAGTACAACTAGACACCGCTGAACTAAGCCTTGTAGCAGGCGACCAACGGTAATTGTTGGTGGTACTATTAGCGCGCTCGAAGTGGCTGCCCGTGAAGACGTAATAAATCTGAGAAGCGCCTCGAACCAACACTAAACCCAATCGCTTTCCAAACAGAGCCCGGCCAGCGGTCATGACCGGTCTACCCGCAGCGAACACCCATCGGCTCCATCTGCTATGTACGCCAGCCCCAAGTCACTCATCACCAGGTTCGTCCTCTCGGGCAATACCCGTTGGATCACCCTGGGTCTTTGCCTGTGCGCGACTCTGGTCAGCCTCTGGGTCTATGCCCACAAAGCACCGCTGCCGCTGTTTTTGCTGTTGCTCAACCTCGCCGCCCTGACCGCCGCCGGCCTGCAGCGTTGGCGCTCGCGCAAGTCGATCAAGTTCCAGCCCCAGGAATTGGCCGACCGCCTGCTGCAAGTCCAGGAAAACGAGCGCCATCGTCTCAGCCGCGAGCTGCATGACGATATCGGCCAACTGCTGACCGCTGCCAAACTGCAAAGCGACTGGCTGCAACGCCGCTCGCCGGCAGAGTTGCAGGACCAGTGCGGCGTACTGTGCAACACCCTCAACGAAACCCTGGCCAAGGTGCGGGACGTATCGGCCATTCTCAATCCCCGGCAACTGACCAGCCTGGGCCTGGAGGCGAGCCTGCGCGCGCACCTGCTCAAGACCCTGGCAAACACCCCGGTGCATTGGAGCCTGGAATGCCAGCAACGCCTGACCGGGATTCCCGAAGAGATGGCGGTGGCGGCCTTTCGTATCACCCAGGAAGCCGTGACGAACATGTTGCGCCATGCCCAGGCGCGCAACCTGCTGGTGCGCCTGCAACGTTTGCCACAGGGGTTGTCGCTGTTTATCAGCGATGACGGCCGGGGGTTCTCCCCCGCCACCGACCCGGCCCTTGCGGGGCAACGGGGCATGTCAGGCATGTGCGAGCGCATTGATCAACTGGGCGGCATGCTGACGGTCAATAGCCAACCCGGCTTTGGCACGCGAATCGAAGCGCTGTTCCCCTGGGCGCCCCGTACCCTCGAACGGGCCAATTCCCCTGAGGTTTTAGAGTGACCTGCAATTTACTGCTGGTAGATGACCACGCCCTGATCCGCGCGGGTGTGCGCGCACTGATCCTGGATATCCCCGGCTATGCGGTGATTGGCGAGGCCACCGACGGCGCGCAGGTACTCGCACAATTCAATGCCCTGCAGCCCGATATCGTCCTGCTGGACCTGTCGATGAAGCACACCAGCGGCCTGGATGCGTTGCAGCAACTCAAGCACGCCTACCCCAAGAGCAAAGTGCTGATCCTGTCGATGCACACCGACCCGCAATTGATCATGCGTGCCCTGGAGGCAGGCGCCCACGGCTACCTGCTCAAGGACACCACCGCCAACGAGCTGGAACATGCGCTGCTGGCACTGCGCAACAACGAGCGCTACCTGAGCCCGGCCATCGCCCACACCGTGATCAACCAGGCCTTGATCCACAGCCAGTCCCACCCGGAGGCGCCCGTGCAGCGCCACAACCTGACGGCGCGCCAGCTGGAAATCCTGCGCCTGATCGTACGCGGCAAATCCACCCGGGAAATCGCCCACGGCCTGGGCCTGAGCATCAAGACTGTGGAAGCTCACCGCTCGCAGATCATGAAGCGCCTGCAGATTTTTGATGTGGCCGGCCTGGTCCTGTTCGCCGTGCGCGAACAGATCATCAGCCTGGACGATTAGCCAGCAACGGTGAATCCACCGGCAAGTGCACCTGCAAGGCCTTGGGCAAGGCGCTGAAGCGTAGGTCACTGCCCTTGAGCGGTTCGCCATCCAGGTTGATATCCAGTCCTTCGGCCACCTTGATTTCCACCCACGGCAGGCGTGCCCGCACAAACAGGTTGTCCAGGCCCCAGCCGTCGGTCATCAGGCTGCGCAAGGTGCCGACCACTTCCTGAGGCGCCGGCAGGATGCTGATATCCAGCAAGCCATCATCGGCCATTGCCCCCGGGCACAGCTCGTGCCCGCCACCGGCCTGGCGACCGTTGCCGATGCCCAGGGCCAGTAACTCGCCGCGCCAGTGAAAGTCCGGCCCCACCAGCTCCCCATAAGCCGCCCGCAACTCGCTGAAACGCGACAAACCGGTAAACAGATAGGCCGCACCGCCCAGCACCTTTTTCAGATCCTCGGAAGTGTTGGCCGTAACCTGGCTGCCAAAACCGCCGGTGGCCATATTGAGAAACACCTGCCCGCCAACCTCCCCCAGGTCGATAGCGCGCGGCGCAACGTCCAGCAGCGCCAGGGCCTCACGCGGCTCCAACGGCACGCCGGCCGCACGGGCGAAGTCATTGGCAGTGCCCAGGGGCATCAGCACCAGGCTCGCGTCGGTCTTGGCGCGGGCCATGGCCTCGGCCACATCACGCAGCGTGCCGTCGCCGCCGCCCGCGATCAGGCGTGTGTAGCCGGCATCCAGGGCTTCACCCACCAGGCGTTGGGCATCGCCACCCTCCCAGGTGACGCGCACCGCCAGCTCCCACCCCTGCTCGCGCTTGCCTTGCACTGCCGCCCGCACGTCTTCGTTGAGGGCTTGCTTGCCGTGCAGAATCAACAGTGCCTTGGGTTTACTCATGGGGTGAAGCTCCTATTGTTGGAGGGGACCTGAGGGATGTTGACCTTCGGCAGTCAGAAAAAAGCCATTGGGCTGTAAATAAATTCTTCAGCCCAACACTTCACTCAGGGGAATGAAATTCACCCGATCACCGATGGCCAAGGTGCTGCCCTCCACGACTTCCACCAAACCCTCGGCCCAGGCGGCACTGCGCAATACACCGGAACTCTGGTTCGGGTAGATCACCGCCCGTCCTTGCTCCAGGCGCCCGCGCAGGTATTCGCGACGGTTGCCCGGCTTGGCCCACACGAACCCTGCCGGCACCTCGAAACGCAACGGCTGCACCACCGCGACACCCTGACGGCGCAACAGATACGGGCGCGCCAGCAAGGCGAACGTAACCAGGGTGGACGCCGGATTCCCCGGCAGGCCGATCACCGGTACGCCGCGGAAATGACCGAATGTCAAAGGTTTGCCAGGCTTGATCGCCAGCTTCCACAAGGCCAGCTCACCCTCCTCGCGCAATGCGATACCGAGGAAATCCGCTTCCCCCACCGAGACTCCACCGGTAGACAGGATCAAGTCCACCGAACCCAGTGCGCCCAGGCGGGTGCGGGTCAATTCCAGGTCATCGGGCAAGATACCGGCGTCGATCACCTCGCAGCCCAGGCGTTGCAACCAACTGCACAACACCCGCCGGTTGCTGTTGTAGATCTGTCCCGGCCCCAGTGGCAGGCCCGGTTCGATCAACTCGTCGCCCGTAGACAGCACCGCCACACGCACGCGGCGCACCACCGCCAACCGGTCGCGCCCCAGGGACGCCGCCAGGCCCAGTTCAATCGGGCCGAGCCGTGTACCGGCAGCCAGGACTTCCTCACCGACTGTAGTCTCCTGCCCCTTGGGTCGGATGTTTTGCCCTACGCGCAGCGCCTGGGTAAAGCTCACGCGCTGATCGGATTGCAGCTCGGCGTTTTCCTGCATTTCCACGCAGTCGGCCCCGTCGGGTACCGGAGCGCCGGTGAAGATCCGCGCACAGGTACCCGCCGCCAAGGGCTCAGGGGCCTGGCCGGCGAAAATACGCTGGCTCACCCGCAGCGGCTCGCCGGTCCAATCGGCAGCGCGCAGGGCGTAGCCGTCCATGGCGCTGTTGGGCCACGGCGGCAGGTCGAGGGTGGAAACCAATGCCTCGGCCAATACACGCCCATCGCACGCGGCCAATGGCAGGTGTTCCTGCTCACGGATCGGCGCGGCCTCGGCCATGTTCAGCAGCCGTTCCAGGGCTTCTTCCACCGGCATCAGGGCGCCGGTCTTGCCCGGCTTATCCACGGGATTCACACGGCTCGGCCAGCTTGAGGTGCGGCACAAAATTGCATGGGCGATGGCGGGCATCCAGCTGTTCGGCGAGAATCCCGTCCCAACCGGTACGCACCGCATTGGTGGAACCCGGCAGGCAGCACACCAGGGTGCCATTGGCCAGGCCGGCCAGGGCACGGGACTGCACGGTAGAGGTGCCGATATCGGCGACCGAAATCTGCCGGAACAGCTCGCCAAAGCCGTCCACTTGCTTGTCCAGCAAGCAACTGACCGCTTCGGGGGTGCTGTCACGGCCAGTGAAGCCGGTGCCACCGGTAATCAGCACCACTTGCACCACATCCTCGGCAATCCAGTGGGCGACTTGCGCACGGATTTTGTAGAGGTCATCTTTGAGCAATACCCGTTCGGCCAGGCGATGCCCAGCAGCGAGCAGGCGGTCAACAAAGACCTGCCCGGAGGTGTCGGTTTCCAGGGTGCGGGTGTCGCTGACGGTCAGTACAGCAATATTAAGAGGTACGAAAGGCGCATCAGCCTTGGCTTTCATGGCTCGGTCCGGTTGTCGAAGGAACAGCCCGATGTTATATCACAGCCCCCTATTTCACTGCCGCTGCGGAGCCGTCATGCCACTCAATTCTTCGCCCCTGCCCTGCTCGATCCTGTTGCTGGCCGGCGGTCGCGGCCAGCGCATGGGCGGCCTGGACAAGGGGCTGCTCGACTGGCACGGGCAGCCGCTGATTGCTCACCTGCACCAACTGGTGCGGCCGTTGACCGACGACCTGATCATCTCCTGCAACCGCAACCAGGCGCAGTACGCCCCGTACGGCGACCAGTTGGTGAGCGACGACAGTCCTGACTTCCCGGGCCCCTTGGCCGGTATCCGCGCCGGCCTGGCCGCCGCGCGCCATGAACATCTATTGATCTTGCCCTGCGATGTGCCGCATATCGACGGGCAACTGCTGGCAGACCTGCTCGAAACCGCGCGGCAGCACCCCCAGGTGCCGGTGATGATCCGCCACGGGGCGTTCTGGGAGCCTTTGCTCTGCGTCATACCGACGCGCCTGCGCGACGCGGTGGAGGACGCCTGGCTGGCTGCAGAGCGCAGCCCGCGCCAGATCCTGCTGAAACTGGGGGCGCAGGCGCTCGATTGCGCCGAGAACGACCCGCGCCTGGCCAACCTCAATACACCAGAGTTGTTGCACCCACGCCCCGGCGTGTCAGAATGAGCGCTAGACAAGGAACTTTGCCGACGTTGCATACGTCACAAGGTCAGAACTCAACACAGTATTACTCTCGGAGAAGACTCATGACCCAACGGACCATCGCCGCTCTCATGCTTGCACTGGGCCTTGCTACCCTCGCCGGTTGCGCCTCGCCTACAGTGATCACCCTGAATGACGGTCGCGAAATCCAGGCTGTCGATACCCCTAAATTCGATCAGGATTCGGGCTTCTACGAATTCGAACAACTGGATGGCAAGCGTACCCGCATCAACAAGGATCAGGTTCGCACCGTTAAAGACCTGTAAGTCTTAACGCCAGATACAACAAAGCCCGCTCTTAAGCGGGCTTTGTTGTATCTGGCGCATGGGAAACATCACCACTCAAGCACGATCCGGCTGCTGAAGTCGCGCTGCTCGCCGGTCACCGGGTCGATAAACCGTACGCCCTGGGCCAGCAACTTGAGCGGGTTGGCGTAGTCATCCACGGCATCCTTGATGACCTCGGGATAAAACGGGTCATTGCAGATGCTCGCCCCCAGTGCCGTCATATGCACGCGCAGTTGATGCTTCTTGCCTGTCACTGGAAACAGACCATAGCGCCATAGGTCGCCATTCTTCTCGCGCACCTGCACCGCCGTTTCCGTGTTGCTTGCACCAGGCCCTTCCTGCATGCGGAAGAACGGTTCGCCCTCCACCAGGCGACTCTTGTGCACCAGCGGGAATGTCAGCGCGGGCAAGGCCGGGGCAATGGCTTCGTAGAACTTATCAATCTGGCGGGTGGGGAACAGTTGTTGATACGCCGAGCGGCTTTGCGGGTTGGCAGAGAACAGCACCAGCCCGGCAGTATGGCGATCAATGCGATGCAGCGGCACCAGCGACGGGTTATCCAGGCGGCGGATCAGGCGGCGCAGTAAAGTCTGCTCGACATATTCGCCGGCGGGCGTCACTGGCAGGAAGTGTGGTTTGTCGGCCACCACCAGATGCTCATCGGCATACAGGATGGACTCCTGCACCGGGATCGGCTTCTCATCCGGCACTTCGCGAAAGTAGTGGATGCGCAAACCTTCCTTGTAGGCCAGATCCACGGCGATGGGCTGGCCATTGCCATCCAGCACCCGGCCACGGGCGATGCGGTCCAGCCACTGCTCGCGGCCGATGGCGCGAAAGTGCTCGCACAGGCAGTCGAGCACCGTCGCCCAGGGCCCAGGCGGCAGGTACAGCGTACTGGCTTGGTTCTGGGCAGCGGAAAAACCGGTATCGGACATGCGTACACTCAAGGGCCTGGAAATACTAAGGGGGCATTATCCCCCAGAATCTCAAGCCCTGACCAATTCGGCCCGCAGCACCGGCGAGGCACTGGCAGCCTCGGTAAACTCCTTGAGCCAACGCAGGACGTCCACCGCTTCCCAGCGGCCGGGATCGTACAGCGCATACAGCAAGCCCTGATACCCGACCACATCCAACTGCTTGTGATAACCGGCGCGCTGGAACAAGGCTTCGATTTCGGCAAAGCAGGTATTGAAATGCACTTTGTTGAACGGCGTCTTGCCTTCCGTGACCAGGCCATCGAGCCGCAGCTCATTCACCGCATCGCGTACGATATCGACGGACATGCGGTTGACGCTGCTTTTCAGTTGTTCGACATTCACCACGGGCGTTCCCTCTCACTCAAATCGCTGTACAAACATACAGTAACCGAATAATCAGCAACCTGCCACGGGATTAGCGCTAACTTAAAAAGGCGACCACCTGTTCAGTTTCGAACGGCCAGCCCAGTTCCGCCCCGGTATCCACCCGGCGCAGCACCGGAATACTTAGGCCATAGGCTTCAAACAGCTCTTGCGAATCGGCGATATCCACCAACTCGACCAACAGCCCGCATTCGACCAACGGCATGATTTCAGCTTCCGCAAGCTCACACAGATGGCAGCCCAGGGTGCCGAACAACTGGCATTCAGGAGGCATGGCGAACAGATCCGATAAGAAACAGGTACCCATTCTAGGCCGCGAGAAAAACCTCGTCGAGTCATGCCAAAGACCTGATCCAGATCACCATGGCCTATAACTGATTCAGCGATTCTCGCGGCTTTTTTCCTGCAACACCCCGACGGAGATGTCTGTGTTTGCCAACCTGCTGATCATTCTTGCCTCATCCCTGGTCGTCATTGCGCTGTTCCGTCGGCTGCAACTGCCACCGGTGCTCGGCTACCTGTGCGTGGGCCTGGCCGTCGGGCCAACAGCCCTGGACTGGGTCAATGACAGCGAAGACCTGCCAGACCTCGCCGAACTGGGCGTGGTATTCCTGCTGTTTTCCCTGGGCCTGGAGTTCTCCCTGTCCAAGATGCTCAGCCTGCGCCGGGTGGTGTTCGGCCTCGGCAGCCTGCAGGTGCTGTGCTCCGCGGTAGTGCTGGGTGCCCTGCTGCTGTTGATGGGCATGTCGCCGGTGGCCGCCTTGCTGCTGGGGGCCGGGCTGGCACTGTCATCCACCGCCATTGTGAGCAAGGAGCTGACCAGCCTCGGGGAGATATTCAGCACTCATGGGCAGAATGCGATTGGCGTGCTGTTGTTCCAGGACGTGGTCGCGGTGCTGTTGCTGACCCTGGTCCCGGTGTTCGCCGGCAGTAGCGAGCAGGCCTGGTACTGGGCACTGCCCCTGACCCTGGGCAAGACCGTGGTGTTGTTCCTCGGCCTGCTGCTCGCCAGCCGCTGGCTGCTGCCGCGCCTGTTCCATGAAGTAGCCGCCTCGCATTCGGCGGAACTGTTCGTGCTGCTGGCCCTGGTGATTGTGTTGCTTACGGCCTGGCTCACACACCTGCTGGGCCTGTCGCCAGCCCTCGGCGCGTTCCTGGCGGGCATGCTGCTGGGGGAAAGCCATTACCGGCACCAGATCGAAGCGGATATCCGACCGTTTCGCGACATCCTGCTGGGGTTGTTCTTTGTCAGTATCGGCATGCTGATCGACTTGCAACTGTTCGTCAGTCACGCCCTGCAGATCCTCGGACTGACCCTGGCACTGATGTTGATCAAGGGCTGCATTGTCGCCGCGCTGGTCAAGCTGCGCGGCAGCGACAGCGAGACAGCCTGGCGCAGCGGCCTGGCCCTGGCCCAGGGCGGTGAGTTCTGTTTTGCACTGATGGCGCAAATGCAGTTGAGCAATATGCTGCCCGGCGAAATCAGCAGCCTGCTGCTGGCCGCGACGTTCTGCTCCATGCTGCTGACGCCCCTGCTGCTGCGAGCCGCTCCCTCTATTGCCCTGCGCCTGCACCGCAAGCCCAACCAGCAAGTGCAGCTGGAGGCAATCACCGCGCTCAACGCCGAGCTGCGCGGGCATGTGCTGATCTGCGGTTATGGCCGGGTCGGCCAATCCATCGGGCGTTTCCTGCGCCGTGAACAACAGGCGTTCATTGCCCTGGACGATGACCCCGAACGGGTGCAGGAAGCCGCCACCGAGGACAGCAGCGTGCATTATGGCGATTGCCGGCGCGGCGCCCTGCTCAGCGCAGTCGGCCTGGAGCGAGCACGCCTGGTGGTGATTGCCGTGGACAATAGCGACGTGGCCCTGGTGGTGCTCAAGGAAGCGCGACGGATCAACCACAAAGTGCCGATCCTGGTGCGCACCCGCGACGACAGCCAGTTGACTGAACTGAAGGCCGCCGGGGCCAGCGAGGTGGTGCCCGAACTACTGGAGTCGAGCCTGATGCTCGCGTCGCACGCAATGATCATGCTCGGCCTGCCCGACCAGCAGGTGCGCGACCGCGTCGACGAAGTACGGCGCAATCGCTACCGCTTGCTCCACGGTTTCTACCAGCATACCGACGACAACCGTGAAGCCCCGATCAATCCTGACTGACTGCACCAATCTTATGGATCGACAAGTCCGCGCCGTAGTACTCCTCTTCCTGGCTCAAGCGCAGGCCGCAGAGGCGCTTGAGCACGCCGTACACCAGCAACCCGCCCGCCAGGGCCACTACCACCCCCAGGGCGGTACCGATCAACTGGCTGATCAGGCTCACGCCGCCCAGTCCACCCAAGGCGCTCTGACCGAAAATCCCGCAGGCAATCCCGCCCCACACACCACACAAGCCATGCAACGGCCAGACACCCAGCACATCGTCGATCTTCCACAGGTTCTGGGCGGCGATAAAGCACCACACAAACAGGCCACCGGCCACCACGCCGGTGACCAGCGCGCCCACCGGATGCATCAGGTCGGAGCCCGCGCAGATCGCCACCAGCCCGGCCAACGGGCCATTGTGCAAGAAGCCCGGGTCGTTACGCCCGATCACCAGCGCCGCCACGGTCCCACCGACCATGGCCATCAACGAGTTGACCGCCACCAGCCCGCTCACCCCGGACAAGGTCTGCGCACTCATCACGTTGAAGCCGAACCAGCCGACGATCAATATCCACGAGCCCAGTGCCAGGAACGGAATGCTCGACGGCGCAAACGCCACCAGACGCCCGTCGCGGTAACGCCCCTGACGCGGCCCCAGCAGCAACACCGCCGCCAGCGCCAGCCAACCGCCCATGGCATGTACCACCACCGAACCGGCAAAGTCATGGAAGGATGCGCCGAAGGTCGCCAACAACCAGGCTTGCAGGCCAAAGTTGCCATTCCACACCATGCCCTCGAAAAACGGGTAGATGAATGCCACGATCAGCGCCGTGGCACACAGTTGTGGAACAAAGCGTGCACGCTCGGCAATGCCCCCGGAGATGATCGCCGGGATGGCAGCTGCGAAGGTCAGCAGGAAAAAGAACTTCACCAGGCCATAACCATGGTCGGCACTGAGCACTGCGGCCGGCTGCATAAAGCTGACCCCGTAGGAGATCCAATAGCCTATAAAGAAATAGGCCAGGGTCGAAACCGCAAAATCACTGAGGATTTTCGACAACGCGTTGACTTGGTTCTTCTGCCGTACCGTACCGACTTCCAGAAACGCGAAGCCGGCATGCATCGCCAGGACCATCACCGCGCCAATCAGAATAAACAGCGTATTGGAGCTATGGACGAGAGTGTCCACCGCGCTTTGCACATTTTCCATGGGGATTGGCAGGCCTGCAGTTCAGGAAAAAGCACCAAAGCAGTTCATTGCCCAACAATCGCGCACTAAATTGGCACTGCGCGTTCTACCCTTCTTCAGAGGGAATGAACCGCTTTGGCGCGACGACCATTGAATAAGGCAGTGACTTGCGGGTTTTTCCACGGGTTTTAGGGATTTAGGGTAAGGTTTTTCAAGGCGTTGGCCGAAACCGCCCACATTGCGCGCAAGCCTTGCGGCTGACGCACCAAGGCAAAGCAAAAGCTGTACCAGACAATTGCAGTGAACCTTCACCAATACCGGTGACTCTCAAGCAAAACCCTGTAAAAGCACCAGACAGCCACTCACGGAGATAACCATGGCCAGAAAATCGGCAAAGACTGCTCAAGAAATATTGATGGAAGATTTCCAGACCCTGGTCAGCGATACCGAAAAGCTGCTGGACGACACCGCGATTCTGGCCGGTGACCAGGCTGACGAGCTGCGCTCGAAGATCCATGACAGCCTGCTGCAGGCCCGGGAAACACTGAAGTTGACTGAGGACTCCCTGCGCGAACGCGGCAAGGCAGCAGTCACTGCCACCGAGGACTACGTGCAGGCCAACCCTTGGCAATCCGTTGGCATCGCTGCCGGCGTGGGCTTCCTGATCGGTCTGCTGGCTACAAGGCGCTAATCATGTCTATCGGCGAAACCGGCTCGTCCGCGGGCCCAAGTTCCACATCGCGGCGCCTCGGCGCGGCTGTCCTGGGCTTGCTGCACAGCCATGTCGAGCTGTTCGGCATCGAGTTGCAGGAACAGAAAGCACGCACCGTCAGCCTGTTGCTGTTTGCCGGGCTGGCACTGGTGTTCGCCCTGTTGCTGCTGGTGGGGTTATCGGCGCTGGTCATGATCCTGGTCTGGGATACCTACCGCCTGACCGGGATCATCAGCCTTTGCGTATTTTACGTTCTGGCCGCAGGGTTCTGCGGGTTGCGCTTGAAGGCGGCGGTATTCGATGAATCCACGCCTTTCCACGCCACCCTCGAAGAGTTGGCCAATGATCGGGAGCGCCTGCTGCCATGAGCCTGACTGAATTGCCGCACACCAACTCCCGGCGAGAAATGCGCAAGGCCTTGATCCGCCTGCGCATGGAAATGCACCGCCAGGAAATTCGCCACGAGTCCCAGCAATTGCTGCTGCCCTTGCAAAAGGTGCGCAACATGGGCCAAAGCTGGCAGGACGGGTTTGGTATCAAGCATGCGCCGCTGTGGGGCGTCGCCGCTGTGACCCTGCTGGGATTCTTCACCGGCAAAGGCGCCAAGGGTGGCGGCATCGGCACCATGACCCGCCTGGTACGGCTTGGTGCGGGCCTGATCCCGTTGATCAAGCTCGCCATGCAGGGTGCGTCCCGCAAGCCCTGACGTAACTGGCTGCATTCTTGCAAACGGATCTGGCCCGGCGCCCTCTCTGTAGGGGCCGGGCCTTTTTCATGCCGAAGCACCTAAGGAGGCTCTGTGATTGACGGGCAACCGCTCGCCTGTTTTCAACCGTTTATCGACACCGCCACCGGACGCATCGCCGGGGTGGAAGCGCTGGGCCGCCTGCTCCAGACAGATGGGCAACTGCACTCGGTAGGCCCACTGTTCGCCGATGCACGCACGCCCACCTCGGCGTTACGCCGCCTGGACCGCAAGATCCGCGACAATGCCCTGAGCCGCCTGCATGAAGCACCTGAAGACTGGTTTCTGAGCCTTAATATCTCGCCACGCTGGATCACGTTGCTGCGACCCGGACAAGCCCTGCCCAGCCTGAAACAGTTGCAGGCCCATGACGTCGATCCAAAACGCATCGTGTTTGAGATCACCGAGCTGGGTGGCGACAGCCAGCGCCTGGCCGAAGTCGTCGCCCGCTATCGTGAGGCGGGCGCACGAATTGCCATTGATGATTTCGGCGCCGGTTATTCGCAACTGGATCGGGTCCTGGCCCTGCGCCCGGATATCCTCAAGTTGGATATGCGCCTGTTCCAGGCCGCGGCACTGGGTGGCCCGAGCGGCGAGGTGGTGCGCGCCCTGGCGCAAATGGCGGAAAAAACCGGATGCTGGATCATCGCCGAAGGCGTGGAAACCGAAGCGCAACTGAGCTTTGCCCTTGAGTGTGGCGCACGTTATGTCCAAGGCTATCTGTTTGCCCAGGCGCAACGGGACTGGTTCGCCGCCGATGCCTTCGTCCCGCGCTTTGCCGTGCTGCGCCAGGCTTATGTGCAGCTGAAACTGACGGAGCGCGGACGGATCATGCAATTGCGCCAGCAATTGATCGAACTGATGCAGATCCTGCAAGGCTGGGCCCTGGCCCAGGCCCCCCTGAGCCAACTGCCATGGCTGCCGGGTTTTCCCCGGTTACTGCGGTTTTATCAGTGCGATAGCCACGGCACCCAACTGACCCCCAACTTCGAATGGCGCCAGGATGCCTGGCAAGCCGACAGCCGCTACCTGGGCCACAACTGGTCATGGCGCCCCTACTTCTATCATCTGCTGGCCGAAGGCTGGGAAGAGCGCCGCCTGATTCTTTCCAACACCTACCGTGACGCCACGACCAATCAACACTGCCTGACAGCAGGACAATTCTTCGATAACGGTCAGCGCTTGCTGTTAATCGATATTGACGCCGCCGGACTGTAGTTTTTCGCTTGCTCCCGGCACGCCGAACCGGGAAGCTGGGGGTCGACATTCATCCTACGGAGAGCACTCGCCTTGGATTGGCCTACCCTGCTTACCCGCGAACGCCTTGGAAAACCCCTGCACAGCCCGGAAGAACTGGGCCGCAGCCCGTTTCACAAAGACCATGACCGGATTATCTTCTCCGGGGCCTTTCGCCGCCTGGGCCGCAAGACGCAAGTTCACCCGGTGACCAGCAACGATCATATCCATACCCGGCTGACCCACTCGCTGGAAGTCAGTTGTGTGGGGCGTTCCCTGGGTATGCGCGTCGGCGAGACCATTCGCAGCGCCCTGCCCGACTGGTGCGACCCCAGTGACCTGGGGATGATCGTGCAATCGGCCTGCCTGGCCCACGACATCGGCAACCCACCGTTCGGTCATTCCGGCGAAGATGCCATTCGCCATTGGTTCCAGCAGGCAGCCGGCCGTGGTTGGCTGGATGACATGAGCAGCGCCGAACGCAATGACTTCCTCAATTTCGAAGGCAACGCGCAAGGCTTCCGCGTGCTGACACAGCTGGAATACCACCAGTTCGACGGCGGCACGCGCCTGACCTACGCCACCCTGGGCACCTACCTGAAGTACCCGTGGACCGCCCGCCACGCCGACTCCCTGGGCTACAAGAAACATAAGTTCGGCTGCTATCAGAGCGAGCTGCCGATCCTTGAGCAGATCGCCCAGAAGCTCGGCCTGCCACAACTCGAGGAACAGCGCTGGGCGCGCCACCCACTGGTCTATCTGATGGAGGCGGCCGACGACATCTGCTACGCCCTGATCGACCTGGAAGATGGCCTGGAAATGGAGTTGCTGGAATACGCCGAGGTCGAGTCGTTGCTGTTGAACCTGGTCGGTGATGACCTGCCGGAAACCTATCGGCAGCTGGGGCCCGAGGATTCCAGGCGACGCAAACTCGCGATCCTGCGGGGTAAGGCGATCGAGCACCTGACCAACGCCGCCGCGCGGGCGTTCGTCGAACAACAGCCTGCGCTACTGGCCGGGACCCTGCAAGGCGACCTGGTGGAACACATGCACGGCCCGGCCAAGCGCTGCGTACTGAATGCCAAGGACATGGCCCGCAAGAAAATCTTCCAGGACAAGCGCAAGACCCTGCATGAGATCGGCGCCTACACCACCCTGGAAATCCTCCTGAACACGTTCTGCGGCGCGGCCCTGGAGCAACATGGCGGCCGTACACCATCCTTCAAGAATCGACGCGTCCTGGATCTGCTGGGCAACAGCGCCCCCCATCCTGACTGGCCACTGCATCGTTCATTCCTGCGCATGATCGACTTCATCGCCGGCATGACCGATAGCTACGCCAGCGAAATGGCCCGGGAGATGACCGGCCACTCAAACCCTCAATGACCCACACCCCGGGCAGGTTTTCCTGCCTGGGCGCTTACCTCAAAGAATCGACCTACGCAGGCACCAGAGCAGCCTGATCGAATTCGCCCCAACACCCGATGAATAATCACCCCTCTCTTATCCGCTCCAGCGATCAGCTCCTACATTCACGCAACCCCACGATAGCCCAGCGCCTGGCTCACCGAGCAAACAGACACAGGCATCGGCCGACGTGTTTCCGACCGCTGCTACTTCCACGGAAACTCCTATGCCCGAACGAAAATTGCGCATCCTGTTGGTGGAAGATCACCCTTTTCAACTCCTGGCCATTCAGTGCCTGCTCAAGAGTTTCGGCTTCAACCAACTGACCCCTGCCGAGAGTGCGGAGCAGGCGATCAAGTTGATGAGAACAACCGAGGCCCCCTTCGATATCATGTTATGCGATCAATGCCTGCCGGACCTCACCGGGTTGGAGCTGGTGGAGATAGCCTGCCATACGGGCTTCGTCAAAAGTGCGGTATTGCTAAGTGGACTGCCCGCCCTCGAACTGGAGTATTTGAAAACCCTGGCAATACAACGTGACTTGCGCCTGCTTGGATATTTGGCTAAGCCCTTGAATAAAGAAGCCTGGATCGAATTGATCAGCCAATCGGGGCTTGCCGATGATTAAAGAGTGCGCCCTTGCACTTGCCCAGAAACCATCTGACCAAACTGTTCCCCCACTACATCAACACACCGAGCCCAGCCAAAGTATTTTTTCAAATATTAATGTAGGACATTAAACACTCTTGCAACTGAAATATTACCTCCATCCAAGTGACAAATAACACCGCACAACTTTCAAACCTTTCACCTAAGAAACTCTTACAATACGGCCAATAAAGCCTTAGCAGGTCGTAGTCCAATACCTTTTTGGACGTAGGAATTTTCCTGTTTTATATCTACTCAGCCTTCCCTTCATGCTCCTGCCCTACCTTCTGAGCTAATGTGCGCGCTTATTTGCACTAGTATGGAATTGGCTCATGAATACAGTTTTTATTATTGACGACCACCCGGTCATTCGACTTGCAATCCGAATGTTGCTGGAACATGAAGGTTACAAAGTAGTCGGCGAAACAGATAACGGTTGTGATGCAATACAAATGGTCCGCGAATGCCTCCCAGACCTCATAATTCTTGACATCAGCATTCCAAAACTTGACGGGCTGGAGGTTCTCTGCAGGTTCAATGCAATGAGCACGCCAATGAAAACCCTGATCTTGACGGCCCAATCCCCGACACTTTTTGCGACACGCTGCATGCGTTCCGGTGCTGATGGCTATGTTTGCAAAGAAGGCGACCTAAGTGAACTGCTAAGTGCCGTCAGAGCTGTACTTTCAGGTTACAACTATTTCCCAAGCCAGGCATTAAACAGCACTGGCACCGATGTGGGCGAAAACGAAGAATTGAATCTTTTCAAAGCCGTTAATGACCGAGAACTTATGGTCCTACAACTTTTTGCGCAAGGCCGTACAAACAAGGAAATCGCCAAAGGCATGTTCCTTAGCAATAAAACTGTTAGCACTTATAAAAAACGACTTATGCAAAAACTTAAGGCCAAGTCCTTGGTAGAACTTATCGAGATGGCAAAACGCAACGCGTTAGTGTGAGAAACAGGATGCCAAGGCGTTTAAAGGACTATCTAATCATTTTGAGTACCGGGCTGTGCTTGAGTACAGCCGTGCCAGCCGCTCAAACCGCTCCAGAACGCTACGCACTGCTGAGTCGTGCCGGCATCGTTCAGTTGGACACTCAACTGACCCCCACGCAGCGCCATTGGCTACAAAACAAACGGGAACTGCTGCTGGGAGCCTCGACACCCGACTACCCACCTTTCGACATCACCGCCAGCGGTCATGACTATGAAGGTATTACTGCCGATTACGCGGGCATCCTCGCCAAAGCCCTGGCATTGCCAGTCACGGTGGTGCGCTACCCCTCGCGGGAGGCGGCAATCCAGGCACTGGAAGAGGGGAAAATCGACCTGCTGGGCAGCGCCAACGGATTTGAAGCGAGCAACGCCGACATCGTCCTGTCAACACCCTATGCGGTCGACCAGCCGGTACTGGTCACCCGTGATACAGAAACCCGCCCGCTCGATGACGGGCTGGCGGGCCTGCGCTTGAGCCTCGTCTACCACTACCTGCCCTTGAAGGAAGTCGAAGCGCTGTACCCCAATGCGATCATCCAGGTCTATCCGTCCTATTTGAATGCGCTGAATGCCGTGGCCTTCGACCAGGCCGATGTGTTTCTCGGCGATACCATTTCCACCCATTACATGATCAACAAGGGCTACCTGAAGAACATCCGCATGGCCAATTTCGGCAAGCACGAAGCATACGGTTTCAGCTTTGCCGTACACCGCGACCAGCAGACCCTGCTGGACATCGTCGATACGGTCCTCGCCGGTGTCGGGACCTACGAGCGGGAGAATATCGCCAAACGCTGGAGTGCAGGCAGCGATATCCTGCTGACCGACCATAAGTTGCAGTTGAGCCAGCGTGAAGAGCGCTGGATCAAGGATCACCCAGTGGTGAAAGTGGTCATCAACGAAACCTTCGCGCCACTGACGTTCGCCGATTCAGATGGCCAACTGCGGGGCATGACCGCCGACCTGCTGGAGTTGATCCGGCTCCGTACGGGCTTGCGTCTGGAGTTCCAGAACACCCGCAACGTCAACCAGATGATCGAACAGGTGGAGAACGGCAATGCCGACATCATTGCCGCCATCAGCCCCAGCCGCGAACGCGAAGCCAAGCTCAATTTCAGCCGCCCGTACCTGCAGAACTCCTATGTCCTGCTGACACGCAAGGAACCTGGGGCACCCTCGAGTCTTGAGCAACTGGCGGGAAAAAAACTGGCAATCACCGAAGGCAACCCACTGGTGGAGTACCTGCGCCGCGAATTTGCGCAGATCACCCTAGTAGAGGCCAGCGACACCTTCAAAGCCTCGGAAATGCTGGCCCAGGGGCAGGTAGATGGGGCCGTCAACTCGTTGGTGGTTGCCAACTACTTCCTCTCATCCCACTTCTTTCAGGGCCGGTTGCAGGTCAGTTCGAGTATCGGCACGCAACTGGCCTCTTTTTCCCTGGCGACATCACGCAGCGCCACCGAACTGGCCTCCATTCTTGACAAGGCCCTGCTCAGCATCGCGCCGGACGAACTTGGGGTCATCAACAACCGCTGGCGTGGCTACACGGCCGCCTCCGACAGCTATTGGCGCAACTACCACCGTCTGATTATCCAGATCGTCAGTGCCGCCGGGCTGCTGCTACTTACATCCCTGGCCTGGAACGGCTACATGCGCCGGCAGATCAAGCAGCGGCAGATGGCGGAACGGGCCCTGAGCGATCAATACGAATTCATGCGCGCCCTGGTCAATGAGACCCCTCATCCGATCTACGTGCGTGATCGCAACGGTTTGCTACAGACCTGCAATGACAGTTACTTGCAGGTCTTCGGCGTCAAGCGCGAGGACGTCATCGGCAAGAGTGTCATGCAGATCAACCTGGAAAACGAAGCACAAGCCCGTCAGTACCATGCCGACTATCTGCGGGTAGTCGCCGAAGGCAAGCCGCTGATCCTGGATCGCGCCCTGCATATTCATGGGCAGCACCTGACGATCTATCACTGGATCCTGCCGTACCGCGATTCGGTCGGTAAGGTCCAGGGCATCATCGGCGGCTGGATTGATATCAGCGAACGCCGCCAATTGTTCGATGACCTGCGCAGCGCCAAGGACCGTGCCGATGAGGCCAATCGCGCGAAAAGCACATTCCTGGCGACCATGAGTCATGAGATCCGCACCCCCATGAACGCGGTGATCGGCATGCTGGAGTTGACTCTCAAGCGTGCCGATCATGGGCATCTGGATCGTCCGGCCATCGAGGTGGCCTACAACTCGGCCAAGGATTTGCTGGAGTTGATTGGCGACATCCTCGACATCGCACGCATCGAGTCGGGTCGCCTGAGCCTGGCGCCGGAACGCGTCAACCTGCGGGAACTGATCGAGTCGGTGGTGCGTGTGTTCGATGGGCTGGCACGCCAGAAGAGTCTCAATTTGCTACTGGAGTTCAATCCCGGCGTTGAAGAACGTGATGTGCAGATCGACCCCCTGCGCTTCAAACAAGTCCTGTCGAACCTGGTGAGCAATGCCATCAAGTTCACCGAGCAGGGCGAAGTGAAGATCAGGGTGGATATCCAGACCACCGGCGAGCCACAGCAAATCGAGATGAAACTGGTGGTCGAGGACACCGGCATCGGGATCAGCCGGGACGATCAGCAGCGCCTGTTCGAACCGTTTTCCCAGGCCGACAATTCCGGGCACCTGGCCAGGAGCGGCGCCGGTCTTGGGCTGGTCATCTGTCGTAGCCTATGCGAAATGATGGGAGGGCAACTGACCCTGAGCAGCGTGCCCAGGGTCGGCACCCAGGTGTTTGTCTCGCTGCAGATGACCAGCCTGCCACCTGCCTACCCGCTGATCGAGCTCAAGCCTGCGACCCAGGATGCTGCGGCGGTGCTCAATGTGCTGGTGGTGGACGACCATCCGGCCAACCGCCTGCTCATGTGTCAGCAACTGGGTTTCCTCGGGCACCGGTTCACTGCAGTCCAGCATGGCGCGGCGGGGTTCCAGGCCTGGCGCCAGGAGCACTTCGACCTGATCATTGCCGACTGTAATATGCCGATCATGAACGGCTATGAACTGGCACGGTCGATCCGCGAACATGAGCAACGGGAGGACATCACGCCCTGCATCATCCTGGGCTTTACCGCCAATGCCCAGCCGGAGGAAAAACAGCGCTGCCGGGATGCAGGCATGAACGACTGCCTGTTCAAACCCATCAGCCTTACCACACTGGAGCGCCATCTGGCCGAGATCACCCCACTGTCACCAGGGCGGATCTTTGATCTCGATAGCCTGAACACCCTCACCGGTGGTGATCCACTGTTAAGCCAGCGTCTGTTGGAAGAATTGTTGAGCAGCAGCCGGCGTGATCGCGAGGAACTCATGGCAATGCTCGGACAAGGCACGCTTCAGGACCTGGTCGACCAGGCCCACAAGATCAAGGGCGCTGCCAGGATCGTCCAGGCCCGCACACTGGCCAAGCAATGTGAGGTGCTGGAACAGGCTGGCGAGGCAGCCGACCCGGTGCAGGTCGAAATTTGGATCAAGGCCATAGAACAAGCCATGCTCGACCTTGAGCACGTGCTGCAAGAGCAGTTGGAGAATATGGCGCCACTGTAGGGGCGGGCTTGTCGGGTCGCCGCATCGCGGCGATGGTCGTTAACGTAGACGTGGGGGGCCCGCCCCCCAGTGTTCTTCCCGGCGCCATCGCAGGCAAGCCAGCACCCACAAGGAATGCAGCTGCGCTCACTCAGCAGTCAGTCAACCGCAGGAAGATTGCCGCCAGTTGCTCAATCCCCATCTGATCCTCAAGCCTGAAACGCGCCAGTTTCGGGCTATCCAGATCCAGCACCCCAATCAACCGTCCATCCTTGATCAATGGCACCACCAGCTCACTGTTGGAAGCACTGTCGCAAGCAATATGCCCGGCAAAGGCATGCACATCTTCCACCCGCTGGGTTTGCCGTGAAGCCGCCGCCGCACCACACACCCCTCGACCAAACGGGATCCGCACACAGGCGATCTGCCCCTGGAAAGGCCCCAGCACCAGTTCCTCATCACGATTGAGATAGAAGCCCGCCCAGTTCAAGTCATCGAGTTGGTTGAACAGGAACGCCGAAAACTGCGCCGCGTTGGCGATAAAGTCGCGCTCATCGGCCAGCAGCGATTCCAGCTGTGCACAGAGCATGGCGTACCCATTAAGGCCGCTGCCCGACTGTTGCAAATCAATCATGGCTGACGCTCCAGCAATTTAAGCCCCACCCAGTAGCGGGCGAACTGGTAGGCGCAACGGCCGTTGCGATTGCCACGGCCGGTGGCCCAGCGCACCGCAAGGATGTCGAGTGCTTCATCGCGCTGCCACTGCAAACCCGCTTTGTTGGCCAACTCGCCGATCCAGTGCTCCACCACGTCCAGGAAGTGCTCCTGGGTGAAAGGATAGAACGACAGCCACAAGCCAAAACGGTCGGACAAGGCGATCTTGTCTTCCACCGCTTCACTGGGGTGCAGTTCACCGTCCACGCGTTTCCAATTGTCGTTGTCGCTCTGGTTTTCCGGTACCAGGTGACGACGGTTGGAGGTGGCGTACAGCAGCACGTTTTCCGGGGCCTGCTCCAGCGAACCGTCGAGCACGCTCTTGAGCACACGGTAATCGCCTTCGCCGGCCTCGAACGACAGGTCGTCGCAGAACAGGATAAAACGCTGGGGCAGCTTGAGCAGTTGCTCGACCACCCGCGGCAGGTCGGCCAGGTGGTCACGCTCGATTTCGATCAGGCGCAAGCCGGCTTTGGCATGCTGGGCCAGCAAGGCGCGGACCATGGACGATTTGCCAGTGCCACGCGAGCCCCAGAGCAACGCGTGGTTGGCGGGCAGGCCGTCGAGAAACTGCTGGGTATTGCGGGCCAATTGCTCACGCTGCTTGTCGACTCCAATCAGGTCGGACAGGCGCATATCCAGGCTGACTTCCAGGGGCAGCAGAAAACCGCTGCGCCCCTCACGCTGCCAGCGGGCCGCCAGGCAGTGGTTCCAGTCAATCACCGCGCGAGGTGCTGGCAACAGGGGTTCCAGACGAGCAAGCACCGCATCGGCCCGCTCAAGAAAGGCATTCAATCGAGAATCCATGACTATTCCTGTGGCAAGTTCTTGTAAAAGATGGCGTATTGGCAACCCTGACGCAGTTGCCAGACGGCTGCACCTGAAAAAACGATTCATACCGGGCAAGGCGGACGCTGAAGATGTTCAGCTATGCTTGCCAGGCGAAGGGAAACGTAAAGTGGCTCAGCACCCAATGGATATCAAGTTCGCCCACCGCTTGTCTTATAAACAAGCCAGACTGACTGTGCTGGTCGGTTTCGTATTGGGAACCTTGCTCAGCCTGATCCAAATCGGCATTGATTATGCCAGCGAAGACGCGTCCATCAACCGTGAAATACACGCGCTGATTGAAATCAGCCATAACCCCGCCTCACGCATCGCCTACAACATCGACGCCGAACTGGCCCAGGAACTGACCCTGGGCCTGCTGCACTCCCCCGCCATCACGCGGGCACAGTTGGTCGACAACAATGGCCTGGTGCTGGCTGACGTTAATCGGCCGCGCACAGAGAGCAGCTACCGCCCCATCAGCGACTTTTTGTTCGGCGCCAACCGCCAGTTCGAAAACCGGTTGTATCTTACCCATATGCCCGGCGAATCCCTCGGCGTATTGCGCCTTGACGTCGATACGTACGCGTTTGGCAGCCGATTCCTACGCCGAGCGGAGATCACCCTGCTCAATGGCTTTGCTCGCAGCCTGATCCTGACCGGCATCCTTCTAGGCCTGTTCTACGTGATGCTGACCCAACCCCTGGTGCGGATCATCCGCGAGCTGAGCACCCGCAGCCCCGGCAATGCGCCCCTGGCTCGCCTGGACTGCCCGCCGGGGCACGAACACGATGAGATCGGTGTACTGGTCAATGTCGCCAACCAACAGTTCGAGAACATGGAGACCGAAATCCAGCAACGGCGCCACGCCGAGGACCGCCTGACCGAGTACCTCGGCCAACTGGAAGATATTGTTTCGGCGCGTACCACCGAGCTCAAGGCGATCAACCAGCGGCTAAGCCAGTCCAACGAGGAACTGGAAGCGTCGAAAATGACTGCCCTGGGCATGGCCCAGGCGCGTGCGGCCTTCCTCGCCAACATGAGCCATGAAATCCGTACCCCGCTCAACGGCCTGCTCGGCATGATCGCGCTGTCCCTGGACAGCACACTGAATGCCGAGCAGCGCCAACAATTGTCGATTGCCCATGACTCCGGCAAGGTCCTGGTAGAACTGCTCAACGATATTCTCGACCTGTCCAAGTTCGATGCCGGGCAACTGGAACTGGAGAGCATCCCTTTTGATCTCGGCTCCCTGGTGGAAGACACCGCCAACCTGCTGTCGCAGAACGCCGCCCCCAGCGTCGAATTGACCTGCCTGATCGACCCGCAGTTTCCCGCCCAGGTCGTGGGTGATCCGACCCGGGTGCGGCAGATCGTCAGTAACCTGCTGTCGAATGCCTTGAAGTTCACCCGTTTCGGCCGCGTCGACGTACGCCTCAGTGCACAACCCGATGGCGTGCGCATCGAAGTGTGCGACACCGGCATCGGCATTGCCCAGGAGGCCCAGACGCGGATTTTCAAACCTTTCACCCAAGCGGGCGCCGGCATTACCCGTCAGTTTG
Source organism: Pseudomonas sp. WS 5411 (assembly GCF_012985595.1). Taxonomy (NCBI): domain Bacteria; kingdom Pseudomonadati; phylum Pseudomonadota; class Gammaproteobacteria; order Pseudomonadales; family Pseudomonadaceae; genus Pseudomonas; species Pseudomonas sp. WS 5411. The sequence continues at coordinate 80,421 of NZ_JAARMC010000012.1, read as the reverse complement.
GCGGGACTGGCCTGGGGTTGGCGCTGACCCACAACCTTTGCGAGGCCATGCGCGGGCGGCTGACCATCAGCTCGGAAACCGGCTTCGGCAGTCAGTTCTGCGCCGAACTGCCACTGCCCGCCCACACACCGGCGGCGCGGCTGGGACCATTGACCGGCGCGGTCGCGGTGATTACCGGGGCCAGCAGTGGCCTGGCAGAACTGCTGCTGACCTTGCTGCCGCACTGGGGATTGACGCCGCAGTGCTACACCATCGACGACGACTTGACCGGCCTGGCGCCGGACATCCTGATCACCGACTGCCCCGAGTGCCTGTTCCGCCTGCGCCCGACCGTCAGCGCACCGATTCTGCTGATTACCGCCTACGGCAACTTCATGCCCAGCGAAGAAGTGGCCGCCCTGGCCCCCCTGCAACAGCAGGCTCGCCCGCTGAGCCGCGCTGCGCTGTATCAGGTCCTGCACCGCACCCTGCGCGCCGACAGCGAAATCGTCCTCGACCTGGCCCAACTGGAAACCGGCCCGGTCGCGCATCGGGCGCGCATCCTTTTGGTGGAGGACAACCCGGTCAATCAACTGGTGGCCAAGGGCATGCTCGGCAAGCTGGGCTGCGAGGTGGTGGTCGCGGCCCATGGCGGCGAGGCACTGAAGCAACTGGAAGAACAGCGCTTCGATATGGTGCTGATGGACTGCAACATGCCGGTGATGGATGGCTACGAGGCGAGCCGGCAGATTCGCCGTAGCGGGCGCTGGCCGGAGCTGCCGATTGTCGCGCTGACCGCCAATGCCCTGGCCGAGGAGCGCGAACGGTGCCGGGCCGCCGGTATGAACGACTACCTGGCCAAACCCTTCCGCCGCGAAGAACTCAACGCCCTGCTCGACCTCTGGGTGCCGACTACGACAAGTCTGTGATCTGCCGGAGTAACTGGTCGAGGCCATGGCGCAAGGCGTCCGCCTGGCTCAGGTCCACACCACTGTCACACAACAGGCGGGCCTTCAGCGGCTGGACGCGCTCACGCAACGCCTGGCCCGCGTCGGCAAGACACAAGTGCACTTCGCGCTCATCCCGGGTACTGCGCCGGCGCGTGATCAACGCCAGCTGTTCGAGGCGCTTGAGCAACGGCGTCAACGTGCCGGAGTCGAGCAACAAGCGCTCCCCCAGCGCCTTGACCGTCGGCTGGGGCGGCGCAACGGCGTGCCACTCCCACAACACCAACATGACCAGGTATTGCGGATACGTCAGGCCCAACTCGTCGAGCATCGGTTTGTAGGCCCGCGTCACCGCCCGGGAGGCGGCGTACAGCTTGAAGCACAACTGGTCATCCAGGGCCAGGGATACGGCAGGCAAGTCGGTCATTTGAGCAACGCTTCGATCTCTTGGGTCAGTTCCTGAGGTTTGGTGGTGGGGGCAAAACGCTTGACCACCTGACCGTCGCGACCGATCAGGAACTTGGTGAAGTTCCACTTGATGCCCTTGGAGCCCAGCAGACCCGGTGCGCGCTGTTTCAATTGCACAAACAGCGGGTGGGCCTCGCCGCCGTTGACATCGACCTTCTTGAACAACGGGAAACTGACGCCGAAATTCAGCTCGCAAAACTCTGTAATGGCCCCCTCGTCACCCGGTTCCTGCTTGCCGAACTGATTGCACGGAAAGCCCAATACCACCAGGCCCTGGTCCTTGTACTGCTGCCAAAGCTGTTCAAGGCCTTTGTACTGCGGGGTGAAACCGCACTTGCTGGCGGTATTGACCACCAGGATCGCCTTGCCGGCGAAGTCCGCCAGGGTCTTTTGCTCACCCTTGATGGTGGTGCAGGGGATGGTCAGCAGGTTGTTGCTCATGAGAACGCCTCAGATGCAGAGAAGGTTGTGAAAACATAGCGAGCAATTAAATTGTATGCAATTTAATTGACCAGACTGATAACCCGACATCAGCGTGTGACGAGGGGGGCTTGCCCCCTCATCACCACAGCCCCTCGCTACAGGGGATTTCAGCGGGGAACCAGGTCCAGGCACACCGAGTTGATGCAGTAACGCAAGCCAGTAGGCGGCGGACCATCCGGGAACACATGCCCCAAGTGCGCATCGCACCTGGCACAGGTCACTTCAGTACGGATCATCCCGTGGCTGACATCACGAATCTCAATCATCGCGCTATCAGCAATCGGCTCATAAAAACTGGGCCAGCCACAACCGGCATCGAACTTGGTCTTTGAATCGAACAGTGGCTCATTGCAGCAAATGCAGTGATACACACCATCGGTCGTAGTCGCGTTGTACTTGCCGGAAAACGGCCGCTCGGTGCCCTTGAGACGGCACACTTGATACTGCGCCGGGTCGAGCATTTCCCGCCATTCATCCAGGGTCTTATCCAACTTTTCCATCAATCCACCTCGACAACTGAAAAAGCCTGATCTGTGTCTTTTCCATGGATCAGGCGGCACGTATGATTGCGCCTCTTCAAAGCGCCAGTCTGGCACCCGCGTTATCGGCATTCAAACGTATTTATGGGTCAGGCCACACGCAGGATTCCCAGCACGGTAGTCTTCACATCGTCTGGATCGTTCATTTTCGGGATCACATCGCCATGCAGGTCAGCAAATCGAACAAGCTCGCCAACGTCTGCTACGACATTCGCGGCCCAGTGCTCAAGCACGCCAAACGCCTGGAAGAGGAAGGCCATCGCATCCTCAAGCTGAACATTGGCAACCCGGCGCCCTTTGGTTTCGAAGCACCGGACGAAATCCTCCAGGATGTGATCCGCAACCTGCCCACCGCCCAAGGCTATAGCGACTCCAAAGGCTTGTTCAGCGCGCGCAAGGCCGTGATGCAGTACTACCAGCAAAAGCAGGTGGAAGGGGTCGGTATCGAAGATATCTACCTGGGCAACGGCGTCTCCGAGCTGATCGTGATGGCCATGCAGGCCCTGCTCAACAACGGCGACGAAGTGCTGGTGCCGGCGCCTGACTACCCGCTGTGGACGGCGGCCGTGACCCTGGCGGGCGGCCATCCGGTGCATTACCTGTGCGACGAGCAAGCCAACTGGTGGCCGGACCTGGCTGATATCAAGGCCAAGATCACGCCCAATACCAAGGCGCTGGTGATCATCAACCCGAACAACCCGACGGGCGCAGTGTATTCCAAGGAAGTGCTGCTGGGCATGCTGGAACTGGCGCGCCAGCACAACCTGGTGGTGTTCTCCGACGAGATCTACGACAAGATCCTCTACGACGACGCCGTGCACATCTGCACCGCCTCCCTGGCCCCGGACCTGCTGTGCCTGACCTTCAACGGCCTGTCCAAGTCCTACCGGGTGGCGGGTTTCCGTTCCGGCTGGGTGGCCATCTCCGGGCCCAAGCACAATGCCCAGAGCTACATCGAAGGCATCGATATGCTGGCCAATATGCGCCTGTGCGCCAACGTGCCGAGCCAGCACGCGATCCAGACCGCGCTGGGTGGCTACCAGAGCATCAACGACCTGGTACTGCCGGCCGGCCGCCTGCTGGAGCAGCGCAACCGTACCTGGGAACTGCTCAACGACATTCCCGGCGTCAGTTGCGTCAAACCCATGGGCGCCCTGTATGCGTTCCCACGGATTGACCCGAAGGTCTGCCCGATCCACAACGACGAGAAGTTCGTCCTCGACCTGCTGCTGTCGGAAAAGCTGCTGGTGGTCCAGGGCACGGCGTTCAACTGGCCGTGGCCCGACCACTTCCGCGTGGTGACCCTGCCGCGCGTGGATGACCTGGACATGGCCATCGGGCGCATTGGCAACTTCCTGAAGTCCTATCGCCAGTAACCCGGCTTTCGCTGTACGGCCCGCAAAAGGTCGTACAGCGAGTATCTGGCAACACATTCTGTACCCAGATACACCTTCTGCTCCGCCCGCTTCCCCTCTACCCTGTACTTACCCGCAATCGTGGGGCGCAGACGCCAGCCAAGGGCAATTTTCACGGGTCCGAAGCCTCGGAAAATCCCTGCAAGCCTCTACATTCATGCTGTAGGACACAGTTTGAAATAGTCGCCCGGTTGAATAGCCCACTGCCGCACCTTATATACCCCGCAGTACGCGACATATTAAGCATGAGGAGAACTCTACAACCATGATGCGCATCCTGCTGTTCTTGGCCACTAACCTGGCGGTCGTGCTGATTGCCAGCATCACCCTGAGCCTTTTCGGCTTCAACGGGTTCATGGCGGCCAACGGGGTTGATCTGAACCTCAATCAGCTGCTGGTTTTCTGTGCCGTCTTTGGTTTTGCCGGCTCGATCTTCTCGCTGTTCATCTCCAAGTGGATGGCGAAGATGAGCACCAGCACCCAGATCATCACCCAGCCACGCACCCGGCATGAGCAATGGCTGCTGCAGACCGTCGAGCAACTGTCCCGCGAAGCCGGGATCAAGATGCCCGAAGTCGGGATCTTCCCGGCCTACGAGGCCAACGCCTTCGCCACTGGCTGGAACAAGAACGATGCTCTTGTTGCCGTCAGCCAGGGTTTGCTGGAGCGTTTCTCGCCCGACGAAGTAAAGGCCGTGCTGGCCCACGAGATCGGCCACGTCGCCAACGGTGACATGGTCACGCTGGCGCTGGTCCAGGGCGTGGTGAACACCTTCGTGATGTTCTTTGCACGGATCATCGGCAACTTTGTCGACAAGGTGATCTTCAAGAACGAAGGCGGCCAGGGTATCGCCTACTACGTGGCGACCATCTTTGCCGAACTGGTACTGGGCTTCCTTGCCAGCTCCATCGTGATGTGGTTCTCGCGCAAACGCGAATTCCGCGCCGACGAAGCCGGCGCGCAACTGGCCGGTACTGCCGCCATGATCGGCGCCCTGCAACGCCTGCGCTCCGAACAGGGCCTGCCGGTGCATATGCCGGACACCCTGAATGCCTTCGGCATCAACGGTGGCGTCAAGCAAGGCCTGGCGCGGATGTTCATGAGCCACCCGCCACTGGAAGAGCGGATCGACGCACTGCGTCGTCGCGGCTGACAGCCAGCGGGTAAAAAAAGGGGCGATTGAATCGCCCCTTTTTTGTGGGCGCGTGATTTACAGCGGCGCCAACCGGTAAACCCGCTCCTCCAGCCGCGTGACACCGCCCTGGGCGAACTTCGGGCTCTCGGCCAGGATATCCCGCTGCTCCAGGACGCTCAGGCGCCAGTGCACTCCCAGCAGCCCACGGACTTCATCGTCGCTCACGGCAAACGGCGGGCCTCCCTTCAGGGCCTGCTCATAGTCCAGGCTGATCAGCAGGCCACTGTCCACCTGCGGCGCAATCGCCTGCAAATGCGCGGCATAACGCTCGCGCGTCAACGGCGGCAAGGCGATCAGCGCCGCCCGGTCGTAGACGGCCGTGCAGCCCGCCACATCTTCGCGGCTCAACTCGAAGAAGTCACCGCACCACAGCTCGATAGCGCCTGCCTGATACACCTTGAAGCTACCCCGTTGGCTGACTTGCGCAACCAGGCGCTGCTCCTGGAAAAACTCTTCAATGGCCTTTTCCGACAGTTCCACCCCCAGGACTCGATGCCCCTGGTTCGCCAGCCAGACCAGATCCAGGCTCTTGCCACATAGCGGCACCAGCACCCCCACCCCGCCGGCCAACCCCAGGCCCGGCCAGTGTCGCTGCAAATAGGGATTGACCTCGGGCAGGTGAAAGCCGATCTGATTACGTGCCCAGCGGTCATGCCAAAAGGTGGAGTCCATGAATAATCCTGAAAATTCGATCAAATAGCGCTAAAACTTATATTAGATTTAGATCAATGATCTGATTGAAGATGGTCCCATCTTAACCTTGAGGACCCCACTCATGCTGCCCAGCCTGTTTATTTCCCACGGCTCGCCCATGCTTGCCCTGCAACCCGGCGCCAGCGGGCCGGCCCTTGCACGCCTGGCGGCGGACTTGCCACGCCCCAAGGCAATCGTGGTGATGTCCGCACACTGGGAAAGCCGTGAACTGCTGGTCAGCGCCAGCCCCGCCCCAGAGACCTGGCACGACTTCGGCGGCTTCCCCCGCGAACTGTTTGCCGTGCAGTATCCGGCCCCGGGTGATCCGGCACTGGCCCAGCAGATCGTCGAGTTGCTCATCGCCGATGGCTTGCAAGCCCGCCTCGATCACCAGCGCCCGTTCGACCATGGCACCTGGGTGCCGCTGTCGCTGATGTACCCGGCGGCCGACATCCCTGTGGTGCAGGTCTCCCTGCCCAGCCATATGGGCCCCGCCCTGCAAACCCGCATCGGCCAGGCACTGCGCGGCTTGCGCGAACAGGGCGTGCTGTTGATCGGCTCGGGCAGCATCACCCATAACCTCGGCGAACTGGACTGGCAGGCCGGGCCGCAAAGCATCGAGCCCTGGGCACGGGAGTTCCGCGACTGGGTCGTCGACCAACTCGGCGCCGAGGATGAAGCTGCCTTGCACGACTACCGCCGCCAGGCACCCCATGCAGTACGCAGCCATCCCAGCGATGAGCACTTGTTGCCACTGTATTTCGCGCGCGGTGCGGGCGGGCAGTTCAGTGTGGTCCACCAGGGGTTCACCCTGGGGGCGCTGGGGATGGATATCTATCGTTTTGCTTAGCCACGGTTTTTTGTAGGGCCCCGGGGAAACCCAGGCAAAAAAAATCCCCGAACCAGTCGGGGATTTTTTATGTTCGATCAATCAACCCAAGGGCTGATCAATCTTCGCGATAGCGACGCAGCTTGAGCTGCTTGCCGGCAACGCGGGTGTCTTTCAGCTTGGCCAGCAACTTCTCCAGGCCATCTTCCGGCAGCTCAACCAGAGAGAAGCTGTCACGCACCTGGATGCGACCGATCGCTTCACGTGCCAGGCCACCCTCGTTGAGGATAGCGCCCAGCAGGTTCTTGGCAGCGATGCCATCACGCGCACCCAGCGCGGTACGGCAGCGAGCACGGCCTTCGGCCAATGGAACCGGCGCACGACGCTCACGATCACCACGGTCCGGACGGTCGCCAGTACGCTCTGGACGATCACCGCGCGGGGCGTTGTTCGGCACCAGTGGACGCTCTTTCTCGATCGCCGCCAGGGTCAGGGCCTGACCGTTGGTAGCCTTGCGCAGCAGGGCTGCTGCCAGGGCACGTGGGGTGCAACCGATATCGGCGGTCAGGCGGTCCAGCAGGTCGCCGTGGGTCGATTCAGCGTCAGCCACCAGCGGCGACAGGCTGTTGGTCAGTTTCTTGATGCGGGCATCGAGAACGGCCTGGGCATCCGGCAGGCGGACTTCGGCAACTTTCTGACCGGTTACACGCTCGATCACTTGCAGCATGCGGCGCTCACGCGGAGTCACCAGCAGCAGTGCACGACCTTCGCGACCGGCACGGCCGGTACGGCCGATACGGTGAACGTAGGACTCTGGGTCGTACGGCATGTCAACGTTGAACACGTGGGTGATACGTGGAACGTCGAGACCACGGGCAGCTACGTCGGTCGCCACAACGATGTCCAGACGACCATCCTTGAGGGAGTCGATGACGCGCTCACGTTGGTTCTGGGCAATGTCACCGTTCAGCGCAGCGGCTTTGTAGCCTTTGGCTTCCAGGGCACTGGCCAGGTCCAGGGTCGCTTGCTTGGTGCGCACGAACATGATCAGGGCGTCGAAATCTTCGACTTCCAGCAGGCTCAATACAGCCGAGGTCTTCTGGTCAGCGTGAACCAACAGGTGAGCCTGTTCGATCGCGGTAACGGTCTGGGTCTTGGTCTGGATCTTCACATGTTGCGGATCGCGCAGATGGCGTTCGGCAATGGCACGGATCGACTGTGGCAGGGTAGCCGAGAACAGTACGGTCTGACGGGTCGGTGGCAGCGCCTTGAAGATGACTTCCAGGTCATCCATAAAGCCCAGCTTCAACATTTCGTCAGCTTCGTCGAGAACCAGGTGGTTCACGGTCGACAGGACTTTTTCGTCACGACGCAGGTGGTCGCACAGACGGCCCGGCGTGGCGACAACAATCTGTGCGCCATTACGGATTGCTTTCAGTTGTGGGCCCATAGGCGCGCCGCCGTAAACGGCCACAACGGTAACGCCCGGCATTTGCTTGGCGTAGGTTTCGAAAGCGGTTGCTACTTGCAGCGCCAACTCACGGGTTGGCGCCAGGATCAGGGCTTGCGGCTCGCGCTTGGCAGGATCGATGCAGTGCAGGATTGGCAGGGCGAACGCGGCGGTTTTACCGGTACCGGTTTGCGCCTGGCCAATCATGTCTTGGCCGGCCATGATGATCGGGATCGATTGCTGCTGAATAGCCGAAGGTTCTTCGTAGCCGGTCGCAATGACGGCAGCAAGAATGTTCGGGTTAAGATTAAAAGCGGCGAAGCCGCCGGTTTCCTGGGTCATGGGTCTGCCTCTAAGTGCATCCGCAAAGACCCATGCTCCAAAGCTGCGCATGCCGTGTTGAGACTCAAGAGTCGCCCTGGCTGCTTTGTCGGCGGGGATTTGCGAAAACGAATGAATGAAAAAGATTCGTCAAGGGAGAGTCCGCTGTGCGGACGTGCAGCCGAAGCTGACTTCGGGGAATTGCGCTACCTAAACGCGGCCCGGTTAAAGGCCGGCGCGCACTATACCGGAAATCCCTGAAAAAGGGAGCTTTTTTTATCGGAAAAGGCCATTCCACTGCTCTGTGTCACTGGCTTTGCGCATCTTCGCAGGAACGTCTATTTTTCAAAGGCCCGGCCCCGTTGGTCATTGCGCTTAAACGCTTCACCTTTTGCAGTGGGCCCTTCGGTCCGAAACTGCCTTTCGCGCCCGAGGATGCCCCCATGAGTCAAGCCAGTAGCAGCCGCGTCAGCCGTGAACTACAAGGGCATGTCCTGCTGCTGGGGCTCGATCGGGTAGCCAAGCGCAACGCCTTTGACCTCGATCTGCTCAACGAACTGAGCCTGGCCTATGGCGAATTCGATCGTAATGAAGAAGCGCGGGTGGCCGTGGTGTTCGGGCATGGCGAGCATTTCACCGCCGGACTGGACCTGATCAACGTCGCCCACACCATGGCCCAAGGCTGGCAGCCGCCGCTGGGCGGTTGCGACCCGTGGGGCGTGTTCGCCGGGCCCAGGGTCAGCAAGCCGGTGATCGTTGCCGCCCAGGGCTATTGCCTGACCATCGGTATCGAATTGATGCTCGCGGCAGATATCAACCTGTGTGCCAGCAATACGCGCTTTGCGCAGATGGAAGTGCAGCGCGGGATCTTTCCTTTTGGTGGTGCCACCCTGCGCCTGCACCAGATCGCCGGCTGGGGCAACGCCATGCGCTGGCTGCTGACGGGCGATGAGTTCGATGCCCATGAAGCTTTAAGACTGGGACTGGTGCAAGAGGTCATGGCCAGCGAGGACCTGCTGCCTCGAGCACTGACCCTGGCCAACCGGATTGCCAGCCAGGCACCGCTGGGCGTGCAGGCGACGTTGACATCGGCGCGCCAGGCGCGGGATGAAGGCGAGACCGCTGCGGCGGCCGGGTTGCCGGTGCTGGTCGAAAAACTGCTTAACAGCGAGGATGCCAAGGAAGGGGTGCGGGCGATGCTGGAGAAGCGGCCGGGGGTATTCAAGGGGTTGTGAGCAGACAGTGATGGCCTCCTCGTGGGCAAGTCGAATCGGCGCACCGTCCCATTTGACCGCGTACATCTGTGGGCTTGCCCGCGATGAGCATAGGTCTCTACACAACTCTTTTCTCGGTATGTGTACATAGCCATTGCTGCGGTAACGGCGGCTATTGGTTCCGCCCTGACGGCGGGCCACTTTCGAAAAGCGCGAAAATAACCAAAGCGCTTTTGCCACCACTCGGTGCCTCGCCTAGGCTCGGCATGCCCGCAGCAACAGATATGTACACAAACCTGAGAAGCACTAAAGAGATGTGCAGAGACCTGGGCCGCAATGCGGCCAGTCCAGGCAACTAAGTCGCCGTACGAACCGCCTTGATCAAGGCCTGCAACGAATACCCCAGGCGCGGCGCCAGCGCCTCGGCCCGCGCAGACACCGCCGCCAGGTCCAGCGTCTGGTCCAGGTCCGCCGGCACGATCAGGATCACATTGCCCTCCTTCACCGGCAGCTCCCAGTAATGCCGATGATAAAGCCCACGCAACAACGCAGCGCCCAGGGGCTTGCCATCATCGGTGGCCCATTGATTGATCACCAGCCAACCACCAGGGTTGAGCTTCTTCTGGCAGTTCTCCAGGAAGGTCCAGGCCAGGTGGCCAACCCCCGGCCCCACATCGGTATACAAGTCGACGAAAATCAGGTCCGCCGGCTCCGCCGTCTCCAGCAACTCCAGCGCATCGCCCACGCGGATGTACAGCCGCGGATCATCATCCAGCCCCAGGTATTCGATGGCCAGGCGCGGTACATCCGGGCGCAGTTCAATGGCTTCGACATCTTCCAGGGGCAGGAACTTGAGGCAGGCCTGGGTCAGCGTCCCCGCCCCCAGGCCAAGGAACAGCGCACTTTCGGGATGCTCGTGGCACAAGGCGCCAATCAACATGGCACGGGTGTAGTCATACTCCAGCCAGCTTGGATCGGCGGTGAACACACAGCTCTGCTCGATGGCATCGCCAAACTCGAGAAAGCGGTAATCGGCCACTTCCAGCACACGGATCATGCCGAAGTCATCATGGACCTCAGCCAACAGGCGCTCGACGCGCTCCTCAGTCATTTCATCTCCTAATGGGCCCGGGCACGGGTTCAAGCCGCCTGGTAGCAAGCGGGAAAGGCGCGATTGTCGGCCAAGCGGCGCCAGCAGGTCACGCACTAATTGCTGATAACATGCACGTTCCCGACATTCATTCGAGTTCACGATGAGCCAACCCTGGAGCCCCGACAGCTGGCGCGCCCTGCCGATCCAGCAACAACCCCACTACCCTGACGCCGCGCACTTGCTGCAGGTCGAGCAGAGCCTGGCCAGTTACCCGCCGCTGGTGTTCGCCGGTGAAGCCCGGGAGTTGCGCCGCCAGTTTGCCGAAGTGACCCAGGGTCGCGCGTTCCTGCTGCAAGGTGGCGACTGCGCCGAGAGCTTTGCCGAGTTCTCCGCCGCAAAAATCCGCGACACCTTCAAAGTGCTGCTGCAGATGGCCATTGTCATGACCTTCGCCGCAGGCTGCCCGGTGGTCAAGGTCGGGCGCATGGCCGGCCAGTTCGCCAAGCCGCGCTCGGCCAACGATGAAACCATCGACGGCATCACCCTGCCCGCCTACCGTGGCGATATCGTCAACGGTATTGGCTTCGACGAGAAAAGCCGCGTCCCGGATCCGGACCGCCTGTTGCAGTCCTACCACCAGTCCACCGCGACCCTGAACCTGCTGCGAGCCTTCGCTCAGGGCGGTTTTGCCGACCTGCACCAAGTGCACAAGTGGAACCTGGACTTTATCGCCAACTCTGCGCTGGCCGACAAGTACAGCCAACTGGCAAACCGCATCGACGAAACCCTGGCCTTCATGCGCGCCTGCGGCATGGACAGCTCGCCACAACTGCGCGAGACCAGTTTCTTCACCGCCCACGAAGCGCTGCTGCTCAACTACGAGCAAGCCTTTGTGCGTCGTGACAGCCTGACCAACGACTACTACGACTGTTCGGCCCATATGCTGTGGATCGGCGACCGTACACGCCAGCTCGATGGTGCCCACGTCGAGTTCCTGCGCGGGGTGAACAACCCGATCGGGGTCAAGGTCGGCCCGAGCATGAACCCCGAGGATCTGCTTCGCCTGATCGACATTCTAAACCCGGACAACGATCCCGGCCGCCTGAACCTGATCGCACGCATGGGCGCCAACAAGGTCGGCGACCACCTGCCCAACCTGATTCGCGCCGTGCAGCGCGAAGGCAAGCAGGTGTTGTGGAGCAGCGACCCGATGCATGGCAACACCATCAAGGCCAGCAGCGGCTACAAGACCCGGGACTTCGCACAAATCCTCAGTGAAGTGAAGGAATTCTTCCAGGTCCATGAAGCCGAAGGCACTTATGCTGGCGGGATTCATATTGAAATGACCGGGCAGAATGTCACCGAGTGCATCGGCGGTGCGCGGCCGATTACCGAGGATGGCTTGTCGGACCGGTACCACACCCATTGCGACCCGCGGATGAATGCCGATCAGTCGCTGGAGCTGGCGTTCCTGATTGCCGAGACGTTGAAGCAGGTCAAACGCTAGGCAGGTGTGGCCTGAACCAACGCTATCGCGAGCAAGCCGGGCTCCCACCACGGTCAATGTGGGAGCCGGGCTTGCCCGCGATAGCGTCCTATCTGCCAGCCTCCATTGCCAGCATTGCCACCCGCAACCGGGCTGCGCTGTGCCGCTGACAATTGATCTGCACCTGCTCCAACCCCAGCCAATCCGCCATCTGCCGCAGGCTCAACGCCAGCGCCAACATCCCCGCCTCATCCAACCCTGGCTCTTCCTCATGCACGGCATGCACTGCCAACCGCGCATTGGCACGCTCGGCGCGCAGGTCCACCCGTGCGGCGATGCGTTCGTTGTGCAGGAACGGCAGCACGTAATAGCCGTACACCCGCTTGTCCTGCGGGGTGTAGATCTCCAGCCGATAGCGAAAGTCGAACAGACGCTCGGTACGGCTACGCTCCCAGATCAATGAATCGAAGGGCGACAGCAAGGCACTGGCTGTCACCTTGCGCGGGACCGTTGGCTCGGGCAGGCAATACGCCGGCTGTTTCCAACCCTGGACCTGGCAGACCTGCAATTGCCCATCCTCGACCAACTCGGCGAGGCGCCCACGACTCTCTGCCGGGGTCAGGCGAAAATAATCGCGCAGGTCCTTTTCCGTGGCGATACCCAGCGCCGTCGCGGCATGCAGCAACAGGCCACGCTGGGCACTGTGCTCGCTCAAGGGTGCCTGTTGCAGGATAGCTGCCGGGATAACCCGCTCCGGCAGGTCGTACAGCCGCTCGAAACCACGGCGCCCGGCCACCGTCACCAGCCCTGCGGCAAACAGCCATTCCAGGGCCTGCTTTTCATCACTCCAGTCCCACCACGGCCCGGCGCGCTCTTCACGGGTCGACAGGCTGCCCGCCCCCAACGCACCCTGCTGTTCGACGATGGCCAGCACGCGGCGGATGGTCGCCTGTTGCTCGCGCCCAAAACGCGCCATCTGCTGATAGATCCCCTGCCCCTCGGACGCCCGCTGCATGCGCCAGCGCATCAGCGGATACAGCGCCATCGGCAGCAGCGAGGCCTCATGCCCCCAATACTCGAACAGCGTACGCTTGCGCCCCTGGCTCCAGGCCGCCTGTTCCAGCAGCAACGGCGAGTAATGACCCAGGCGGGAAAACAGCGGCAGGTAGTGGGAGCGCACCACGGCATTGACCGAATCGATCTGCAACACACCCAGGCGCTCGATCAGACGATTGACCTGGGCTGCCTTGATCTGTGCGGGCGGCTGGCGCCCGGAAAAGCCTTGGGCCGCCAGTGCCAGGCGGCGTGCTTGCTTGAGGGAAAAGCGCAGTTCTGCGGGCATGTGCATCTCCTGATTACGCCCGCAGACTGTAGCGCGGTGGCCGTCATTTACCCAACGGGTCATTCCACACAGACCGGTGGCGTTCATGCTCGACATCCGCCCGGGTCAAGCCAATATCCTTGAGTGAGTCATCACTCATTTCTGCCAGGACCTGACTGTAAGCGAGCGCCGGATTTGGCACCGCGTTGCGCGATAGTTGGCATAAGCAAAACACAAGGACTGCCACCAACTTAGCGCTTTGTTTGGCATCTACTCCGCTACTGCCGCTCCGGGTGCCAACGGCCAGTCGATAGTCACCGGAAACGTTGTTTGCTGGTCGATGCGATTAAGGTCGATTCTGTAGTCCTTCCACCGCGTGAGGCTGGCTATCTCGGTCTCTGTCGCTCTACGGAGGTCCACGGCGTCTTGTAAAGGGGCAATACGAATAGCGGCAACCGACAATAAATAGTCACGCTGACGTAGCGCTATGCTGGACAGTTCTGCCAGTGTCGGTACGGGGGGGACGATTGGCGCGGGCTCAGGGACCGCTACAACCTTAAACCCACCATCAATTGTGACCATTAGCCCCGCGCACATCCCCTCCACAGCTTCAAGATACTGGTCCTCAGTAATTTCTACGCCCCCATCGATGGGGTCTTGCTGGACTAAGCCGTTGGCTGCATAAGGCATTATTTGATCCTCATATAGTAGGTAGCACCGACGTTCCGGGAGCGGGTCTCGTTGCCGATTCGTGGTGTGCCATTCACCCCGTCAGTCATAATTGACAGCAGGCCGCCCGAGCTCAATCTGAGGAACTCCCCGCCATCGGTTACCCCAGCTGGCGCGGACCTCATGGCTCTGCTGCCGTCCCCAAAAGAGTGGCCCTGAAACTGGTCATCCTGGGCTACACCACTACTACCAGCGCGCAGACCTCGACGCTCAGTATTTATCAGGCGAACGGCCTGTCCATTTATCGGGCTTCCAGCAAGGTTGATGAGTGCCGTGGCATTAACGAGTGGTGCGGTGCCAGTTACGCTTTCTGAGGTCAATACACCCGCGTTGTAAGCATCACTGGCTGTGAGCTTGATGTAGCGATAGCCATTCGTCGTGGGAGGGATTGCCACGCCGTTTATATGATCAAAGATGGCAATAGGCACGCCTATCTGCTGCATCGCCCACGGATCAATCGCCGCGATTGCCGCAGCAACACCCGCTGCGAATCCAGCCGGGGTGATTGGTTTAGTATCGTTCGAGCCAGCGATAACCTCGGAACCCAACGCTGTTGAAATACCGTAACCGGCCAACGTCGTAGCTTTGGCAGCCTTTCCCGCAAGGGCGTTCGTCATGGTGGTAGCGAAGTTGGGATCGTTCCCAAGGGCATCAGCAAGCTCTTTCAACGTATCGAGTGCATCAGGCGAGGACCCGACCAAGTCTGCTACAGCCAGATGAATTGCGTTGCTGGTTTCCGTTTTAGTGAAGGCGTCAGTGATTCCAAAACCATTGATGGTAGTGGGCTTTCCGCTGATTTTGGCCCAGGTACTTGCAAGCTCTTGCAAGGCCTTGATGGCTTTCAACACCTGTGCGTCATCCGCTGGGTCTAAGACCTGGCCGCCCGCCTGCACTACGTTTACCAGCTCCCGCTGAATCGTATTCAGCCAGGCTGCCATGATCATAGTTGCATCAATACCTGAACCCGGCTGGCCCGAGGTGAATTCACCAGCGCCATTCGCAGTTGAGGTGCTACTCCCGATTTTCTGCATCAGTTGTCTCCGTAGCCAAATAGCAAAGTGGACTCGGCCGGTTTCATTTGGCTAAGTCGACATTCAAGTATTTTGTTACCCCAGGACGCCAGGGGATCGCCTGCGGCGGTGAGTCCCGCCCTGGCATAGTTGACGGTCACGGACGGGGCATTGACCCGCCAGGCGTAGTCCCAATCACCGCCATAGAGCCGGTCGCCCGCCCGCGCTATGCCCGCACGCGCAGGACGAAAAGTGGTGATAGTGATGTCGTAGCCGAGGGCTTTCGCCAGAGCGATAAAGAATGGTCGGCTCTGTCCCCCACGTGCCTGGAGCTTGCTGACAACAGCCTGTACACGCTGACGCACTGATTGAGACACATCGACCAGGCATGGGTCCGGCAGTGCAAGCACGCGCTCCCAGTCAGCCAGCCCCATGCCTGAGTCGGCAAAGATCGCGCTGTAGACAGCCTCGGCCTGGGCGTCGGACTGCGTCAGGGCGTTCGCCTCGGCCTCAATGGTGGCGGAAAGTTGCGGTGCGTTGCCGTCGTAGGAGACGGGAGGAAGCAGCAACCGCAACTGATCGGCGAGCTGGGTCATTCCAGTAGCCCCAGTACCAGAGCGCCGGGGCGAATCCAGCCGACCAACTGCGGATCGTCTGACGCCAGGACGTTGCCCATGGGCGCAGTGACTTCCCGGTCAACGACACCCGCAAGGTTGTTGATCATGGCCTCTATCTGCGAACGTTTGAGCGTCTGGCGAGGCAGCAAGGCGCCTAGCAAGGCGTCGTAACCGGCCTGGGCTGCGACTTGCACGTCCGCCAGGTCGTAACCCTCTGCAATTTCAACCAAGGCTGCCGCATCGACCTTACGAATGGTCGGGGCATACGCTAGTACGTCAGCAATAACTGAACACATACTGCTCACGTGTTCTTGGCAACGGGTTATGACCTCGGCCGAGGGGTTGCCGGTGCTTGCTGTCAGCACCAGGTCTATAGAGCCCCCACCACGACGCTTGGGCAATACCAGGACATCTGAAACGCCATCTACTTCCTTGGCCCAGCGTCTGTAGTCCGCAAGGTTTCCACCCGCTGGTGGCTCCTGAATAACATCGAGGTAGCGGGCCAGTAGCGAATCCAAACTTTCCTGATCTTCGCCCCCAGTGGTCGCACTGACGAAACTCGCATTGGCGTCCATTCCCAGAGGCGGACTGGTGAGAACCAGGTCACCGGTCAAGCCATTGAGCGATGCACCCACGATTTGCGCCCTGACCTGAACGGTGGCGGTGCCATCGGTGCCAATTGTCGCGCTAGCCAGGCTGTCGAACTGCTCGCCGGTTGTACGGTGCGTCAATGTCGAGCCTTGCAATAGCTCTACCCGAGCAGTGCCTTTCAAGGCCACTGGAGCCGTTGCCGCCACTGGAGCCTTACGTTGTACTCCTCGGATGCCAGCACTGCGCACCAACTCTTCCTCGTCGGCGGTGTCTGGGAAGATCTGGCGATAAATCCAGGCCAGCTTCTGATAGATGCCTTCGATTGCAGCAGCAACTGCCACTGAACGGATGTAATGGTCGCTGTCGGTGCCGATGTCGGCTTCGTCGTTGAGCGCTTTGATATCCCGCAAAATGCCAGCGAGAACGGTCTCAAGATTGGGAGCGGAAAAGGCCATGTCAAATCACCCTTACAGGTTGGCGAAACACCTGCGGATTGCCGGTGGCGTCGATGATGTCGATTTGCAGCGTGAGCCAGCCGTTATGGGGCTGCTCAGTAGTGACGGTGATCGTCTTGGAGCGGCCGTCATCCAGCAGGGGTTTGAGCGATTGCTCGGCGTATTGCTTGGCAAGGATGCCCACCCGAGGGAGGTCTTTTGCGCGGCGAAGTTCGTGCAGGCGGGAGCCCAGGGTGGGATCTTTCCACCAGGTGCCGAGGGGGGTCATAAGGCGCACGTAAACGGCGTTTGCCAGCGTTTTAATACGCTGGCCCGTCAAGTCGCCTGTAGTTGGGTTTATGCCTGCGTCCATGGGGAGGCATGGTGCAGGGGCACGCGGGGGAAGTTTATTTCGGGAGGGCTTAAGGTTTTGACGCTTGCCGGGCTGTCTTTCTAATTGTTCTGACTGATAACAAACGTTTTATGAAAGTCTTTTTTGTCGCAGCAATGAGCAATATCTGATAAGTCGCCAAGCTTAAGGATTCTTGCATCATCACCCGATGTTCCGTTGTAGACGAAAATCCGATATTCCTTTTGATGGCTAAAGGTGTTTTTCTTTCGCATGATCGCCTGATCTTCTTCGAAAGAGCCACTGAAGGTTTCCGGATCAAAATACTCAACTAATCCACGCCCAACAATATGCCCTAACTGAACCTCCGTTTTCAGCGCCGTGTCTATGCGGTTGATCAGCTCTACTGCGGGAACTATCGCGCAGTATTCACCTAAATCGCCTTTATCGACATCTAACATCATGTAGGACTTAAGGTCCTCGAACGTGTCAAAAGACAACTCATCGTCCCCGTAGACGGCAGACATACAGTAAACGTGGTAGTCATTATGGCGCGTGAGCCCCATTAATATTGGACCCGCAAAATCCGTTAACTCCCGCTCCTCCCCAGTATCATTATTCATGATGGTTAGCTTTACGCTACCTGGCTGATGCCAACTTGACGTCCCCTCATGCACATCCCCGATATTACATCCGTCCTGTTCCTCATACGCCTTAAAGAACTTCAAACGGTTCATGTACAGATCACCGCGCAAAAAAGCGTCACGATGCATTTCTTTTTTAAAGAAGCGGACTAACACGATGATCTTTTTTGCCATGGGCGCCTACTTTCCTAAAGACATTACGGTTCATACGAGTAACAGAAATATCAGAAAGTCACTGCATTTGCGACGGCTTCGGACCACCCCCATGGTCATGTGCATTGTAGATATCGCGCCCGCCCTGCATCGACCGCGTATGGTCTTCGATCTCCCCATCAGCCTTGATACCGCCCTCAACATGCTGATCGCCGGATATCTCCACCATGGGCGTCTCAAACCGCACCTTGTTCTTGACCTTGAACAACAGTTCGTCAGTCACGACCTCAATGACCCTGCCACGCTTCATATGCACGTAGTCGCCCTCGTCGGTATAGAGCGATACCTCACCGTCCTTAAGCTGGAGCCGATACCGGCCATCCTCACTGGCGACCACGACACAATGGCTACTGTTACCTCCGATGGGGATCACCACATACTCGGCACCAGCTAATGGCGCCGAGCTAAAACCATAGTGCTGTGCTAACTCAGCCGACACGGACTCACCCGCCAGCCCCTGCATTTCGACGCCAATCAACGGCCCATGGGTGTTGCTAACCGCAGTGGCACGAAACGCCTGGCGGACCTTGCTCATCGCCCTCCACACTTGGTCACGCACAAGCTGCGCCATGACACTCATTAGAGCCCCTTAATCATCTGGATGAACGCAGCGTCCGGGTTGGACTTGCCTTTGTGTTTCTTCACCTTGTTACCGTCCAGCACCCACATTTTGTCTTCACGCAAGCGCAGCTCAGTGATAGCCCCTTCGCCACGGGCCAGGCGCAATGTGCGAGACATCAGAAAGTAGATGTCATTCAGGCCATGGGGCTCACTGCGCACGTAAACACGCTGGCCTGGGGTCCAGACCTGCCCGTTGTCGGCCCGATGGCCTTTGACTACAGCGCGGATCTCGAAACCCTCCAAGCGACTATCGGCCAAGAGCTTACGAGCGCGGGTTGTCGCCATGTCCTGGCTTTCGCTGGAGCTATCCACCACCACCTTGGGGCGAAAGATCCCACGACGGGCCAGCGTTTCGTCCTGGACCTGGGAGCGCAGATGGGAACGCTTGGTGTCCAGCCCGTCATTGGCGTACTGCCCATGCTGGCCGAGCACCGTGATTTGGCTGTATCTGTTAGCAATAGAGCGGCGCACGGCTAAGCGCTCTACGTTGTTACCTACGCCATCCTCACGCATCACCAACGCCCCTACGGGCGGGGTCGTGTAATCAGGCCCGCCGATGATCAGACGGCCATCCGGCTCCACCCAGGGCCAGAGGCCGTTGGCCTCGGACACTTGGAGCAGAGCCTCCCAGGCGGTTTGCCCTGGTTCAATCTGTACGCGTCGACGGGTCTTAGCCTGGTCGGCGCGGATCTCGACCTTGTAGGCTCCCAAAGGCTTAACCACCTGGTCCAGAATCTGCGCCAGGGTTGCCTCCCGCATGGACACGAAAGGCGACGAACAATCCACCAGGGGCGCCGCCAGGTCGCGGCCATTAATGCGCATGGAGATGCCCCTGCGGGAAATATCGTGTTCAAACTCATCGATCTGGCCGGTGAGTACCCGGTCGCCATCCAGGGTCAGCGAACATGGCGCGCCTTCCTTGATGACGTCCGGTAAGCGTGTAGCGTTCTTGGTGTGCAGCTCAAGTTCAAAAGCATCAGCCGGAGTCAGTAAATCGGATTCAATCGACCAACCGTCCCAGGTGTCATGCGCCAGGCCACCAATGGCAAGTCGGATGGACGGAACAGAATCATTCAGCGTAAGCACGCAGCATCCTCCCAGTAGGAATGTTATGCGGCGTTTTCAAGTCAGGATTGAGCCGGATCAACTCGATAGCGCGCTCATGGTCGCCATACCAACGATGGGCCAATAAACGCAGGCTGGCAGGCGACTCAACTTCCCGCTCAATCATCGGCGGACTCAACAGGATGACCTGGCGGGCACGGGCTTGGATCATGGCGGCAGTGTTGCGCAGTGCTTCGATCACCGGCAGAGACGCTTCCACGTCGAACAAACGGCGATGCAACAGGATTGCGCCCTGCACCAACGAGCGCACCAGGTTAACCAGGCCCTCCAGTTCATCCGGGCTCAAGGTTGGTTTCTTGCTTTCGTCCTCGATCACGATGGCAACCGCCTGGGCATGGGAGACGGCTAGTTCGGTGATGACCAGGACGACCAGGGCAAAACCACTGGCCTCGACGGGATCGTCTGGCATGCGGTCGGGCAACAGGCTCGCGTCCGGCGCAACGCCCTGGCGGGCACTGATCAAAAAGGCGTTGGCCGCGCGCGCCGGTTCGGTGGTCAAGCTGTCGCCGCCCGGCATGGATGCAGGAACACCAGCGCGAGACAGCAGCGCCGCCGAGGTGCTGGGTGTGTTGTCCTGGATGGAGCTGCGGATCTGCGAAGGCGTGCGGAACAGGTCGACCAGGGGATCGAATGCGGCCGATGGGTTTTTCGCCATGGCGATTACGCCGGACACTACACCGAGAATCTGGGAGCGCAGCTGCTGCACGCGCAGGAAGATGCCCGGCAAGCCCAGTGCCTTTTCGATCAGGCCCACCCACCCGCCACCAATCCACGATTGAATCTCGCTGACCAGGGAGTCGATCCGGCCGAATAGATCAAAGACCCCGTCTTGCCAGCGGTAGGCGTCCTCTTGCTCCAGGACGCCAATGTCGACGAACTCAAACTGCCGTGCGAAAAATGGCAGGTCCGGCGTGTCTTCAACAAACACAAGGCTGACCTGGGCGGAGTCTGGATTGTCAGCGTCGTGCTTCACATCAACGTTGTGTGAGACGACGCTCAGGCTGCCATAGATCGGGTGGATCAGTTCACCAGGGCCACGCTGCCCAAGAGCAGCCAATAGGTTCTGTAGTTCGATCTCGTAGTTAACGCCGTAGACGATGATCTGCATCGGGAGCCGCCGAGCCCCACGGCCCAGGTCGACCACACTATCGCCATCTTTGAACGGTGTTCCATGCTCGGACAGCGCCCGCTGCCATTGAAGGTTTTCACTTACGACTTGGATCGGCACGCCTCGAAAGGATGCGTCCAGGAGGGTTTCTGCCCAACTCATCGGCCGCGCCTCATTTGGATGTCAGTTCGTCGCTCGACTTCGGCCTGGATCATGTTGGAGTCCATACGCAACTCAATGACCAGCGGCTGATCAAGCAGGCGTTGTAATCGAGCTGCGGCCGCTGGAGTTTCTGCCCCGGCGGTGACAGCGCGGTTTGCGATACCTGCGGCCCATTGGTTGGCGCCATCAACGGGAAGTCCTGCGGCCGTCATGCCGGTTTGCTGGTGCGACAGGCGTTGAGCCTGGGACGACAACCAGTCCGAACTCTGGTTGGGGTTCTGCCCAGCCAGGTCAAGGCGGTTCCGGTAGAACGCCGTCTGATAGGTTCGCTCCCCATCGTTCAAAAGCTTGCTTCGCATGGCGGCGTCTAACCGACCCGCATCTGTGCCAGTCGTACTTGCACCGCTGATTTGCGTGGCTGTCGCGCCGATAGCTATAGGTCCCAGCCAGGGAGCCACGAAACCACCAGGCTTCCCCTTACCAGCTGTTGTGCCGTTGGGCAGATCAGGCAATCCACCACCGAGCGGTACACCGGCCGGCCAGTTGGTAACGAACACAGATGTAACGCCCGTGGCCTCTTCCAGCACCTTTCCCACGGCGATGTTTTTTAGGGTCTCAGGCCCGCCCATGAACTTATTGAGCAAAGCACCTGCACCCGATTTGGCACCGCGCCCGGCGTAGTAGCCGCCAATACCCAACGCTGCACCACCGGCCAGCATCTGCTCACCAGACAAATTCAAGTCATCAAGTAAGTAGCTACCCATATCGGCAAAGCCCTTGTTCAAGGGGGTCGCCATACGGTCGATTGCCTGCCCGAGCGTCGCTTTCATCCTGGCAGCCGTGCCGCTGGCACTCTCGGTGTTTTCCTTGAGGTCCCGGCCGATAACGGCGTCTGAGCCACCGATTGTCTTAGTTTGCTCACCCATGGTGTTCAGCCGGTCCCCCGACAACATGATGCGCATCCCTCGCACGGTGTCCTGGTCCATCCCCTTGAATACAACGCCCATGAACTTGGCGCGCTGCTCATCGGTTTTCATCTTGGCGTACTTGCCTTTCAGATCGCCGAAAACGTCCTGCGGGTTCCGCGAGCTGCCGTCCTTGTTAAAGAATGTCACGCCACTGGTTTTGGTGACCTGGTCCCGATACTGCTTGGTACTGAACACTCGCAACGTGGACTCGGCCAACGTGCCGAGGCGGTCTGGCTGCATCTCAACCGTGGAGAGGGTTTCCGTGAATGCCAACGCTTGGGCCATGGACATGCCCGCGGCCGCAGCGGCACCACCAATTTTAGGAAAGAGGTCGGCAAGGTTTTCAAGTTCAGCGTTACCGAGTCGCCCGGCCACCGTCATTTTTTGGAGCAGATCCAGTGCCGCACCTTCCTTGTTCAGGTCAATGTTGAACGCACTTGCACCCGCGACCACCGCCTTGCCCAACACTGCGGAGTCGGCCCCTGTGACTGATGTCGACTGGCCGATAGCGTCGGCGGTTTTCTTCGCCGCGTCATACTTCACACCCGAAGCAATCAAGGTATTGAAGCCACTGTCTACGTCTTCACGATTGACGCCATAGGCCTTCGCGATCCGCCACCCCTCGTCACGCCACTCATCCTTTTGATCGGGTGTCATATCGGCGGTTTGTTTGGTGCGGATCAGTTGACGGTCCAAGCGAGCGTTACCGGTCAAACCGGATACAACGCCGATACCGAGCCCCAGCCCGGCAAGCTGCCCTTGGGCACTGCTACCCAGGCCCTTGATTCGGTCGAATTCCTGGCGAACACCGGTCGCAATTGTCTTAAGCACGCGAAGATTCCGCCCGCCGTTCTGTGCCAGGCGCCGGAACGCAGATTCAGTCCTTTCAACGCTTTGGCGCAGCGGCTGCACGCCCTGTCTGTCCGCACTGGCAAGTTCAGTTTTGGTATCGCGGGCAGCCTTGCGGGCAGCGTTAGCCATCACCTTTAACTCTTCGGCGGTCTTGCTGACTACCAACCGAGTTTCACCACCCGCTTTTGCAGTTTCCCGCATGGCACTGCGAATAGTCTTGTAGCTGCTGGCACCGGCCTGGCCGACCTTAGTGATTGCCGAGCTGGCTTTCCAGCTCTCATCCGCCAGAGACTTCGCGCCGTCCTTACCAGCCTTGCGAAGGTCGCCGGTAAGTTGTGCGATCTCACGTCGACTGTTGCCTGCATGGGCCTGAAAACGTAGTGCGACGCGCAGGTCGGAACTCATGGGTTACTCCCGAAAGGCTTAGAGGTACAAGAAAGGCCCATAAATGAGCCTCGCGTTACTTGGGTTTTGGGAGAGGCGTCCGCTTACGTTTTGCGACATAGCGCGTGGTAGTGGTCTTGCCGACAATAAGGTCGATACGCGCGTCGATCTCAGGCTTGGTCATCCGCCTGATTTCCTCTAGGCGGTAACCGCGCTGGACAAGTCCGTGTTCGATTCGTCGCCAGTCGGTAAGGCCGCGTTCTGCGGCTCGAGCTTTTTTTCCAGTTCCTCATCAGCGTCAGCGATGACGCCCAGGTCGCTCTCTGTGAGGGACGCCCGCAGAAGGTCAGTCGTCAGCGCCTCTTCTGGAATGTCGCCAAGAGAGAGCAACTGGCGGCGATAGACCTCAACCGTTACCAGTTGAAGCGGACCGTTCGGATGTTCTTCCTGGGCGGAAATAAGGTCGCCAGTCACAGGAACGCGCAGAGTGAATGTCTTGTGGAACACTCCGGCGTAATACACCCCCACATTCAACTCACGCGTGATGGTCAGGCCTTTCCATTGCTTTAGCTGTTGCTCGGTCATTGCCTTTACTCCGTGTAGTAGTTCAAGGCGGCAATGGTCAGATCGCGGGTTGCCTCACCCTCCACCTGGTATTTACTGCCCATCTCCATCAAAGAGCAGCCGGTCCAGGTCTGACGCTTGCTGCCGCCGTCCTGGGGATAAATGGTGAGCTTGGCGTCCAGCAAGGCGCGCCAGTCGGGCTCGCCGGATTTCGGGATAGGCACGGAGATTTTCAGGTCGTGCTCTTCGATACCTTTTGCGGTCCCGGTAGGCCGACCGGTGCGGTTCATCGTCTTGACGATCTTGCGACCAGTCTTGAGGCTCGGCTCTACGCTCGTGACCTCGTAGTCGGTGCCGTTGATCTCCAGGACGATCTGCCCTACGTAATTATCAGACATCTCAAATCACCTCTTACAAGAGCATGTCAATGCGACCGGCGAACACATGCAGGCCGTTGACGATATCGACAGGAATGGACGAGTTGATGCGATTCGCGTCCTGGAGCGAGCGCTCACAAACGAGCCCGTCGGCGTTCTCATCGACGTTCTCCACGATCTCCAACTCTTCCAGCTTTTTCAGTACATCCAGCAATTCGCCACGGACAGCCGGAGGAGTTTTGCTGGAGAGTTTGGAGCGAGGAAAACGCAAGCGGATTCGGTCGCGGCAAGCTGTACGCACGTAGTACAAGGTGCGAATGCTGGTCAGATCTAACAACGACACGTCAGTCGCACCCGCCGCAGACTTGGTATAGGTCGTCACTGCCCGGACGATCTGGATGACGTCACCCGCACCGACTTCCAATGGGGTTACACCGTTTGCCAGGGCCGTTTCTTGCTCGACGCGCCCGAGACGCTTAGCCATAGGCGGCACTTTGATGCCTGCCAGAATCAGCGTATTCAGCGGCCGCGCTGGGTCTTCCTCAGAAGCGATCATCGCAGCATAGGCCGCAGCGACCTGACGGGCAGTCGATGGAGTGCCAGGCAACGACGCCAGACTGATTGCGCCGTTGTTCAAGGACGCAGCCAGGGTGGTAGCAGCGGACAGACTGGTGGTATTGGCTGCCACCCCGATGATGCCTTGCTGCTCCATCGAGTTGGTCCAGGTCTCAATATGCGTACGCAACGCAGTAAGGGCTGTCTGGCTGTACCAGGCCGGAACCAGGATCGTAAAACCACCCATGGCCGTGGCGTCCAGCGCCGCCTTGATATCGGGCTCGACATCGCCTTGAACAGCCACACCCACCGCAGAGATAGAAGCGTACCGATACGCACCGATAAAGGCAGCGGCCATTTCTTCGGCCACGGTGCCACCGAACAAGTCCTTGGCCTCCGGCGAACTGTAGAACGGTGTTGGCACATTTGCCTCAACGGTCGCACCCTCGCCAAGCGGAACGATCAGGCATACGTTCTGTTTGTTGGTCGGCAGATTTCGTACAGCCAGGCGAAGGTTGAACTCCATGTAAACGCCAGGCTTACGAATGGACGCCGGGATCGTGTCGAATTCAATACTGCTCATTGATCGGACTCCTTTGCGGCTTTTTTGGCACTGCCGGGCGATTGCTTCGCGGGCACTAAAAGTTCTTCCGCAGCCAGACGGCGGCGGTAGTAGGAGGTATCCGGCACTTCGACTGCCTCTTCCCCCTCGATGTATTTGAATGGATCTTTTTCCATTGGCACCCGATGACCAGGTGCAGCGATTACGCGCATTACACGTCCCTCAATTCGATACGGTCTGTTACCACCGGCTCGGGGTTTTCCGATGGGGTGTGGTACTCCAGGGACATACCCAGGAAGTCCGGCAGATCCTCTTTTGGTTTCACCCAATCCAGCTCAATCACGAACGACTGGCCCAGGACTGATAAGTGGTCATTGGAAAACTTGCCGGTGACCAGGTTGGAAAGCTCAGTTGGTTTGATGGCTGCGCGGCCCTCCCAGGGCTGCCAGTCGACGAGTTTGTGCATGCAGGCCTGCCACAGGTCATAGCTGCCGATGTCATTGGGGCCACTGCCGCGTCGAGTCTCCCGCTCACCTCGGGGATGGCGAGTGACGATGATCAGGCGAAAGGTAATTGGCATCGTGTAGCGGTCCTGGCTGCGCGGTTTAAACGTCGCCTTTGGGACCGTCAGCAGTACCGCTGGGCAACGTTTGAGCAAATCGGATAACAGGTCTGGGTCGCTCAGTTCGCCGCCGTAGCTCTCAACCTTGAGGCTTCGAAGCTTGGCAGCCAGCTCTTTCAAGCGGGCCTCGATCAAGTCCTCCAGTTCGCCCAGCATCAAAGCCCCCTCAGTGTGCGGCGATCCATCAACCGGAGCTGACTGACGATCTGCATACCAGACCGTCCAGCCTCGGCCGCACCACGTTCTTTGTCCTCCAAAGCCAAGGTTTCCAGGCGCTTTAAGACATCTTTGTAAAGCACCCGCACGGTCGACTCTTCCTTGCCTGCGTCGTCGTAGAGGTGATACCGGGCGATCTCGGCTAGGTCGGCCGTCACCCATTCCGGGGCGTCCTCTCCAGCCGGGCGAAAGCGCAGATAAAACGAAACCTCACTTCGCGCCCGAGTCACTGCGTCGGCGATCCTTGCCAACGCCATGACTGCAATCGCCACATCTTCGGCATCCCAGCCGTCCAGGGGCTCACCTGCCGCCGCCGCTGTCAGCAACTCCGGCTCAATGAGCCGCTTGTTGTCAGGCACGGAGACTTGCGTGATGTCCCGGGCACCGAAGCGAATCAGGAGCTGGCTAGCAGACGGCAGGGACAGGTTCATTTAGTGGCGTCCTTTGGCTTGGCTACACGGGCCTTTTCAGGCCTAGCAACCACCGGGACAATCTTCTCCGCAGGCTCGCTTGCATCGCCCTGGACCGGCTCAACACCGCTGACAACCGGAGCAACCACCACCTCAGCCGCTTGGCCGGTCAATGGCCCAGTGGCATCGTCACTGGTGCCGTCCAGCACGGGTTCTGCACCTGCAATTCCAGGCACGTTGTCGACCAGGACTGACTCGGGGATGCTGACCACTGGAGCAGCCACAGGCGCAATGACTGTTTCAGACGCTTGCGACTGGGAAGCTGGAGCGGAGTCGGTCGCTTGCGAAAGCGCAGCTTGCGAGATGTCTTCATTTGGCTCGTCCTGTACCTGGTCGAATTCATCCTCCTCATAGGCAAGGATCAATTGAGGCTCTTTGATCAGAGCTTTCAGCTGCTCTTCCGTGAAGAAGTCGTCCGCGTACTTGGTCGGCTGGCTTGGGTGCGCGATACCACAACGGCGAAAACCGTTATGCCTTGCCTTGATAACGATGGTCATAACGCCCCCTTAGCCCAACCAGCTAGGCGACAGAACCTCGGCGGTGCCTGCCCACTCGTTGCCGTTATCAGCGTCTTTAACCAGGATCTTGCGGGCCGCACCTTCCAACTGGGACGGAACGACCAGCAGGCCGGGATTAACACCAAGAGGGCGGCCACCGTCTGCGTGGAAGTTCTTCATAGCAGCCCGAGCGGCACCGTAGTTTTCCGCCGTCAGTGGCGCATTCGAGCAGAAGGCGAACTGCCAGAAACCAAACCCGACGTTGGCGCGAGCATCGACGCCATAACGGTATTCGTCGCGCATGAACACTTGTTCGTCATCCATGCTGGTCATCGCTTTCAGTGCGTAGTCGCGGCGCTTTTGAAAGATGATCGGCTTGATTGCGCGGCTGACATCGAGCAGATACCAGGCCGGGCCTTCACCAGCCTGATAGTTACTGACAGAGACCGCCGTGCCGGTGCCGTCGGTATTTGGATAGACCGGGTGGTCCACGTCAAAGAAGTTCTGGCCGTCGTAGCAGAGAGTGGCGAGCCCTTTTTTCAGCAGACCAAACACCAGCTCGTCAGGGTGAGCCGTAGATGCTCGGCCCATTTCCTGGAACAGTGGTTTGTAGACGCCGATCTCGTCGTCTTCGATGGCATCGCGTGGAACGCCGATAGAAGACTCAAACTTCTTGTTGGCGATGGAATAGCTGTGCGCTGCCATGTCCTTGAGTACGCGGTCGCCGATCCACTCACGGAAAGTCGGGAACTGGCCCAGCCAACCATAGGTGTTACTGGCCGAAGACGACGGCACCAGAGTGGCGATGCGCTGCCAGTCAGTAGGGGTTGCGGCCTGCGCATTTTGAAACTCTGCCTTGAACGCTGTGAACAGCGCCTGCAAGGCGGCGGTAGTGATAATCATGAAACGCTTCCTATATAGAGGGGAGTTACGCCTTGCCCTTGATGAATTCCGATTCGCTCATGCCCAGCAGCGAAGCGACCTTTTGCTCTTCGGCATTGAGCGCGGTTTCGGTGTTATCGGGCTTACGCTTGCCCAGGTCCGTCGGATCGCCCACCGATGGCGCCGCCGCCACGAAGTCTTTCAGACGCTTCAAACCTTCGGCGTCCTGGCAGCTAGCGCGGTGGTATTCCAAAGTCGCTGGAACTATCTTCCCGGCCTGGGTGGCTGCGGTGAGGACGGCGTCCACTTCCTTGTCGTGGTCAGCCCTTTGAAGCTTGACCAGTGCTTGCTCCGCATTGGTCGCTCGACCGCTCAAGGCGTCGTAGTCGGCACGCGGAACGAACAGAGCCAAGTTCGGCTGTTCGGAGTTGGCCGCCTGGGCGGTCTTGAGTTTGTTGATAGCCGCAATGGCGTCTTCTTCGGTGGCGGTCTCAGGCAGGCCGAGCAGTGCCAAAAGCGCAGGTGAAAGTTTCACTGGCGTGGTCTCCGGGTCTTCTTGGTTGAGTGCTGTCAGGAGGAAATTCGGCTTGTTGGTCAGGCCCGCGCTGACCAGGCGCGCAATGCGCATGGTCACAGCGTCGTAGTCGAATACGGGAGAGAGAAAGCGGTACTCGCGGTTGATGACCTGGAGCGAGGCACGGGGCGTCCAGTCGACCTGGCCCCACAAGGCACCGTCGCGGGTTTCCAACTGCTTGATCCAGCCACCGGCCGGGGCGTCTTCACCTTTCGTTGCGCGGTGCTGGGTGGAGTGTTCCCAATCAATCGGTAGATCAATGGCCCGATCAGTGAAGCTGGAAAGCACCAGGGCCTGGCCCTGTTCATCGAACAGCCACTGACGGCCGTCGCGACCGGAAACAGTCGGACCTGCTGGAATCAGCTCGACCCACTCCGGCGCTTTGCCGTCAGAGACGGTAGCGGAGAGGTCAGTATTGAGTGCGAGAAGTGTCTTTTTCATGCCGCCAGTTTGGGCGGCCAGGATCAAGCGGAGAGTTTCAGGACGGCTTAAGGTTATAGCCGCTGAAAAATGGGGGGCGATGTTTCAGGGGAGCCCATTCTATACGCATAGAACGAATTACTGCGCAGCCCCCATGCAGTTTTAGCCCTACGGCCAAATCTAACGCATCTCTAACGGTAGTTCGTCAGACTGCCCGCCATGGTTGTACCTGCAAGCCCCCTAAAACGCCGTCAGCGGGCTTTCTCTGAACTCGACTTATAGAGGTTCCGAAAGGTAGTCGGAGATGATGGCGAGGATCTCAGCGTCGTCCTCAGATGACAGCCCCAAATATGGACGGGCTGGCATCTCCGTAGAGTGTGCCCCGCGAGTCACCCACTGGGCAAAGTTGGACTTACTGCGCTTCACAAAGCGATTGCCCACTGTGCCGTTCTTGGCGCTGAAATAAACCTGCTGGGATCGTGCTGCATGGTCGACCTTGCCGCCGAGCTGGTGAATAGCACCATAGGGCCGGTCCGTACCGAACTCCAGCGTATTACCGCTGACCTGGTGCCGGATGGTGTCTTGCAAGTCGCCACCCTGACGCAGGATCTTGTTATTGCCCTTCTTGGCAATGGTTGACGCAGCCAGTGGCGCCCATGGCGAGCCGTCTGGCGCGACCTGCTGACGAAAGCGATTGTCGGTTGATTGATGCAGATATTCGGCAATATCAAGCAGCGGGACGCTCAAGTCCTCCAGCCGGTCAGCCAGCTCGTTGAGCGCTGCACCTGCCCGGCTGTCGTCTAGTCCAACATTTAGCATTGCACCTGCCACTCTCACCTCCTACTATCCAGTTACCCCATTGAGTGAGCAGTCCCCGCCAGGACCTCCAGGCCTACACTCAGGGTTTAATCGCGTGTGGCGGCGCGCGGTTTCATCACTTCTTATCGATCTGCGGCCTGCGGTACAGCCGAACACCGATCCTCAGTTGTTCCAGGTAGTCAGGATCACTTGACTCCGGGGAGAACGTCGTTACCCCGTCCCACCCATCGTCACCCACTTCAAATACAGACAGCGCTGGTACTGGCTCGCCGTCGATCTGGTAGCGCGAGATGTACCGACGCCGGACCACAGCCTTGTTCCTGGAATAGAGCCATTCCAACCTTACCCATACCTCGTCCGGGTCTTTGATCGCATCGGCCAGCAACAACAGTTCCCTTGCGTGCCCGCGCTTCCTGATCTTTAACGCGCCGGTTTTGGCATTGGTGAATAGCTCCCGCCCGATCACCACGGCATCGCCCGTCACGTCCTTAAACACTACAGGCGCTGCCTCAGTCGCACCGAACTCCGCCAGGAAGCGGCCCGCATACTCGGAGTCAGTCAGGCCCGTGGGCAACAGACGATTTGCAGACATCTCGCGGGCTGCTGGTAATGCACCAGGTGCGCGGCGGTTTGGTAGACCAGCACCTTGCACGCTACTGGCCCGCGCCCCTGGATCGGGTAGCGGATCGTATGCACGCAAGGGCGGTACGGCGGCATTAAGGCGCGATTGACCAGGTGCATAGTCAAAACCCGGATCAATACCTTTAGGTACACGGACGACACGCGGTCCGTTGGGGCTGTTCATGCCGATAGTGCGATTCTCGTATTCCACAGCAGGCGCCGGGCCGACTGTCAGCCCCATGCGATCAACATCCCGCTGGCTCGCCATAAACTTCTTGCACTTGCAGCCCCAGCCGTTCTGCGGCGTATGTGTCGCCCACCAGGGGTCATCAAGTGGCAACGTGGTGCCATCCCAGAAAAGATGTTCAGCCCTGGGGTGGGCGCTGTCGCCATGCCGGTAGACGCCATACGGCCGACGCTTACGCAATTCCGGGTCGGCCATTTGAGTTTCACGACCGGCGTTGTAGGACTGCCGCAAGTTCGTTTCATAGATCACGCGGGAGCGCCATCCACGACCGCCGTTGTACTGCCAGCCGTGCTTGCCAACGACCAAGTCAAAGTCTTTCCTGAACTGATCCAGGGTCAGCCCCTTGGTGATCGCCTTCTCGACAGCGCCGCGCATGTCGCTCAACAGATCGCTCTTAGTGGCTCCGGCCACCACAAAAGCCCAGTCATGCTCGACGTTATAGATGTCGGTCCACGCCCGAGTGGGGATATCTGTCTTACCCCGGAAATAGTCGATCTGTTCCTGGAACGGCAAGGAGCCATGGGATACCGCCATTAAAGCCCCCTCAGAATATCGGCACGACCAGCCAGGCTGGCCGCTGCCAGACCATCCGCCATGACATCGGCCATCTGGTTTGTACTCATTTCAGGATAGGTTTCGATCAGCCTATCCCGGAACTCTTCCAGGCTACCGACCGAGTCCAGCAGCTCTTTAAGACGGTCGACCATGTCATCCATGTACGGACCGGCTGCGGCCTCCAAGACGTTAACCTGGTTATCCACAATGTCCCGCACTGCGGCTGGCCTGGCTTTCACCTGCTCCCGATTCGCGGCTCGGGCCAGTGGTAGGTCTGCAACCGGTGAAGGTACGCCCAACAGCTCGGCACCCTCTGCGGGCTCAGGGAGATTGAGCTTGTCACGGATAACCGACTGCTCGACCTTCAACCCCAGCGGCACCAATTCCTTGAGCGCTTCGATGAGGATCTTGGTGTTTTCCGGCTGCGGGACATCAATGATCAAACGCGGGTACGGTCGACCAGGTGCAAAGTTCAGGTCGCACCAGGGGCGAACAAAGTAGCGGTTCAGCGTATTAGATTCGGCCTTGGCATCAGCCTGGAGCAGATCAAGACGCACCTCATTGTGAATCGTCGCCTGCGCCTGGCTGGAGCCATCGTCCGTAGACATGGTCTGACCCACCACCGCCTTACTGACCTGCTTATCCCACCACTCGGCCAGGCCTTTGAAGAAGTCTCCGGCACCGGTTACGTTCGCGGCCTGGGTGAAGTCGATACGCATACTGTCCGGGATCACAGCTGCGGCATCGCTGCCCAGGTTGGCGACTGCCGACATCAGAGTCGAGATATCTTCCTTACTGGCACCAGGCCCATAACGTCCCACGCGCATCGGCATACCGAAGATATCCGCGAAGCCCATCCAGTCTTTCCAGGTCCATGCCTTGCACATATAGCCAACAGCGGCCAGGCGGGCCAGACCGCCCCGGATCGGCAACCCTGAACGGATACGTGGCAGATGCAGAATGAACTTGCAAGGCGCCAAAGCGATGCCATTGACCGGATCTGCCTCATCGAGCAGCCGCAGTTCCCGGCCGGTATCGCGGTCGAACTGGAAAAAGCGCTGGTCACGCGGCTCAAACCGTAGCGGGTTCCAGGTCTTGCCGCTACGGTCCCACATGATTTCCGAAACGGCATAGCCTTTGCCCATGGCATCGGTCAGGTCTGCTTGCAGCTCGCCAAACTCAGGGGCTCCCACAATTTCCTTGAGTTGGTCAGCTCGACGTACATCCTCGGGATCATCGCTCGCAGCCTCCACACGAATTTCTAAGCCAGAAACGGCGAGCTTACGGGTGCCTAATACCGAGGCGTAATGCAGATCCCGTTCCTCCATTTCCTCTGCAAGGGTCAGATAGTCATGAGCCGAGCCGTCCGCAGCGGCTTGCAGAATGCTTGCAA
The DNA here is from genome assembly GCF_012985595.1 of Pseudomonas sp. WS 5411. Classification (NCBI taxonomy): domain Bacteria; kingdom Pseudomonadati; phylum Pseudomonadota; class Gammaproteobacteria; order Pseudomonadales; family Pseudomonadaceae; genus Pseudomonas; species Pseudomonas sp. WS 5411. Next base: position 47,807 of record NZ_JAARMC010000012.1, on the reverse strand, counting down.
GGCGACCAGGTGTCAGGCCATTCGCTACCGACTGGTGCCAAACCTGGCGAATGCTGGTGGTACGAGCTGCAGCCAGCTCTTCCGTGAGTAGGTCGTACTGGATCGGGCGACCGTACTGGTCGACGATTTTGGATTGGGCCATTACCAAATGCCTTTTTTGGAGCGCCACCCGGCGCCAGTCTGGATCTCACGATCATGCTGGGACGCGGGCTGAACTCGGTGATATTCGATGATCTCTACTTCCTGGCGTGACGCATAGTCAGCCAGTGCCGCAGCAATACCGGCGTCGCCGTGGCGCTTCTTGGGTCCGGACTTTTCGCCTTTCTCGTTGGTGCGTTTTTCTGGAATACGGGCCACGCCCTTGACCATCCGAAACGCACGCACATCGCTGACCACATCCTTGTCGGCCGGGATGTCGTAGAAGGTGTCGTCCTCCAGTGCCGCCTTGAAAAGCGGCATGTTGTCGCGATACCAACCCTCGGTAAGCATCACGCGCTCAATGCGGTTGAAGCCAAACTCAATGGCAGTGGCTTCCGACAATTGCGAACCGTTACCCCTGGCGTCATCGGCACCTTTGAGCAGGTTGGGCAGGCGCCGAAGGATGTAAAACTTGACTTGTTCCTGTTGCTTGAACGGGACATTACGCAGCTCCACCACAAAGGGCGTGCGCTTGCGCAGGTTCTGTTCCTTGAGCAACGGCCAGATGACCGAAAGGTCGCCGGTACGCCCGAAGTCCATTCCGTAAAAGCTTTGAACGTCCAGCGGAATGGCTGAAAGCAGCGGGAGCAAATGTTCTTCGCACCACTCCAGTGACTCAGCTAGACGCAGGTGTTCAGAGATTGTTTCGTAGCCCTGCGGATACTCCAGGCGCACCACCGGCACGGCACGGTTACTTCGCTGTTCGACCAAGGCCATGCTAAGAAAAGCGCCTCCGCCTTGAGATGGAACGCAATCAAGCTCTTCATCGGCGGCATCACCGTAGAAGTCGTACACGTCCTGCACCCACGCGGCTTCTTCTTCGGGCTTGTACTCGATGCCCTTACGCAGACACACCCGCTTATAAAGCCCATCGGCGACAGCTTCACGGAATGAACAACGGAACAGCTTGCCCTTACGCTTGCCTGCCCGGATGTCATTGATCAGTTCATTAAATGCGTTCTCGGTGCCGTCGTGAGTGCTGATCACATGGACTTCCCCGCCCCAGATCAATAGCGCGAGCGCGGCTTTCAGCAGCTCGGCCAAGTCCTGGTGGAACGCCGCCTCATCAATCACGACCACGCCCTGACGCCCCCGAAGGTTGGACGGGCGGCTGGTGAGCGCAACAATGCGGTGCCCACTAGGGAACACGATGGTGTACGTCTTAATGTGCTTATCTGGATCGCTATCCGGCCATATGCCTTCTTCGATCTCTTCGGCCGCATAGTTGAAGGCCCGAGCCCACATGGCGCAGGCCTGGATGTACTCGACCGTCATGTCCTGGTTATAGCCCAGGTAATAGACAGTCTGGCCTCCCGCTGGTTTTTCGGCAGCGGCTACCAGTACGTTGTCCGCTGCCTCGGCCCAGGTGAGGCCTATACGGCGGGACTTTTCCCCGACCTTGAGCGGCGCACGGATGCCGATCCAGTCTTTCTGGTATTCGAGCAGGACGGCTGGAGCGCTCAAGGCATGGGTGCTGTCCAGGACAAGCGGCAGGCTCACGACGCCATCCCCAGGATCTCACGGCGGATCTCGTCAACCGTTGCCTGATTCAAGCCGCCTTTTTTGGCGATCTTTTCAACACGGGATGCTGCCGCCTCGGCCTTCTCGCGATACTCCGCCTGCCATTTCTTCTGGACGACAGAGGCTTTACCCAGCTCGGCCACAGCTTTGGCGACTTTTGTTAAGTCCATCTTGCCGCCGTCACTCATCAGCAAAGTGAACAGCCGTTCCTGGACTAACCGCATCAACGCTTCATTGACTGAACCCTCATCATCTGGCGCAGCCAGAACAACGGCCCTTGCCTGTTCAGAAGCCATCTTGAGCGACGCCAGCTTGTCTTCGAACTCCGAGCCATAGCGATGCAGGGCACTTTTCCCAATGGAAAAGCCACGGCGCTCCAACTCCGCAGCCAATGCCTCATAGCCGGAAAAGTTCGACTCCATGAGGGAGTTATCAAGCCACTCCTTTACCTTGGCCGGAAGCGCGGCCACTTTGCTACGGGGCGGCATGGGTCACGACCAATACTTTTCAGGGCGAGCAATACCTGGTCGGCATTCGATGGTGTACTCGGCGATATCGACGCCGTAGTGGGTCAAGCCACAGATCCAGGTGCCAGAAGGCGACTTGTTCAGCGTGACCAGGGAACGGTCGGCCAGGTAATCCAGTTCGCGGCGCAGCTCCAGTTGGGTGCCGTCGGGATAGATGCCCTGGATGGTGGAAAGCACGACGGCCTCATGTGGGTCCACCGGCCGGGAAGTGTTGAGGGTAAGAAGGATGTACCAGCGCAGAGATTCGCGCCGTACCTTGGCTGGGTCAGGGATCATTCACGCGCTCCTTTGAGCCGTACATTTTCGAGACGCAAGGCCAAGGCATCGAGCTTGGCCTCAATTACTGTTTGGTTGCGCACGTAGTCTTCACGACGGACGTAGTGCAGCGGCATGTCACCCCGCAGGCGCTCAAGGCCAAGTTCAACCTGGCGTAGTCGCTCGGAGTCTTTGGCAACCGCCGCAAAGCGGTCATCCAGTCGGCTTTCCATTTGAGCCAGCAGAACCTTGACCATGCCCGCGAACATCGCGAGCAAGGTCACGGCCGTTCCGACCAACTGCCATACCGGCATTTCGATAGTCGTCATTTACGGTTCATCTCTTCGTGAACGGACTTGCAGTCCACACACAACAGAACGCCGGGCAGTGCGAGCCGTCGGGCTTCAGGGATCACGGTGCCGCAATCCCCACAGTGGGTGGCAGACACGCCAACCAGTTGGCGGGCCTGTGCCAAATGAGCCGCTATTGCAGCCTCTCGGGTCGCTTCCTCTACTACAGATGCGCGATCAAATACGTCCATGGGTGTACCACTCGATAAGGCTTTTAAGCTGCACGCGGCAGGAGGCGTATCCCTCGCTGTTGCGCACGTGGTTTTTGAGGATGTCTGGCTGGCTCACTCTTGAGTCGAGCTGGTCAGCGGCTCCGGCTGTTCCGGAAGAATCAGCAGTCCCGCCGGGGGGCTGGCTGGTGGCAGGCACAGCGGTGACGGGATTGAGGGCTTCGTTCCACACGCGGACAAAGCCAGTAGTGAACACGCCAACAGGAAGCGCTTCGGGTTCAGCTTTAAGGCTGCGGCGGTAAAGAGTCGTGACACGGGCTATCTCTCCCTGGAGTTTGTCAGTGGTGCGGCGATAGCTGGCTTTGGTCTCAGCAAGCTCAGTTTCAAGCGCTCGCCCCCTGGCCTTTTCAGCCAGGAGTTCGGCAACTACCTTTTTCGCCGCCTCGACGGCAGCCTCAGCGAGCCCCTGTTTCTCTTGGGCGTGCTTTTTCTCGACAGCCGCAACGGCTGCGGCGCCATCGGCCCGGCCACGGGCGAGGCCTTCGTCATATCCCTCCTGGCGGTTGAGGTGTAGACCGAAGACCACCACACCAATCAAAGCGAGATACCAGGCAACCGGGCTGATCAAGTCGAGTAAGCCTTTCATTGGCACACCCCCTTGCCCCAACCAGCAGTCACATACAAAGCCTCCCAGCGACGGAGAATGAGCTGCGGGTATTGACGGTTTTCCTTGAAGGCTGCGGCCGAGCGGCCATCATTGAACCGCTCGACAGATCCGAACCAGGTCAGCGGATCGGCTCCCTTAGCCGATGCCAACTTACGGTCGCGAATAACCCAGCCCAGCCCACCGTTGTAGGAGGACAGGATCAGCGCCCCTTGCTCGCAGGCATTGCGCGCCTGAATGCGGCTTGCCAGCCAGCGGTCGTAGCTGACCAGGGCTTGCATGGACCAGACAGGATTAAAAGGCTCGACCTTACCGAGGGCTTTTGGGAAAAGTTGAGCCAACCAGGTGGCGGTCGAGGGCATCACCTGGCCCAAGCCTTGCGCACCAACAGGCGACTTGGCATCGAACCGCCAGCGGCTTTCCTGGTGGATCTGTGCGGCGAACGTTGCCACCGGAGCATCAAGGCCCCATTCCGCCTGGGCGATTCGGGTCAGGTCTCGGCGGTAGCGCTCGGCCTGGTCGGGGATCTCAGCCTTGGCAGGCGTACTAAAGGTGGCTATCACAGCCAACCCCAAAGCTACGGCCCCCATATATAGAAGAACACGCGAGCGCATAGTCAGAGCCCCAACGTCAGGCCGAGGACACAAGCCAGCACGACCAGAGCGCGCCGGATACCTGCCATCGAGCGGTCATAGCGTCGAACCTGGTTCGGCCGGGCATACGGGAACAGCGCCCGGTCGATCCAGTAACCGAGTACACCGCCCAAAGTGACCAGGCCGCATTTATAGAGAACAACCGGGAGTTTGGTGGGAGCAACGATTGCCAGGCACAACAGAAGTGCAATGGTGATCAAGGTCCAGTCGGTCATACGTGGCGCACGGGGGCGCCGATGGAAAGGGGCCATCAACGAGCTTCCTTCATTGGTTTGAGTACGGAGCGGATTTCCGCCATCGAGCGCGCAGCAACAACGGGATTGCCCCGGATTGGCGCTTGCTCTTGGTAGGTGCCAAATACTGGCGATGTGGTGAGGTGCTTTGGGCGCAGCTTTTCCTTTTGCCGCACAAATTCGGCAACACGGCGTTCGTGGCTTGCCACGATCAACTCAACGCTTACACGCCACTCCGGGGGGCATTTGTCCAAGAGCGCCCGCACCTCATCCTCAAAGGGCGCGTCGATGACGAGCTGGGCGTACTGCCTGGATGATCGAGGTGCGGAAGCCATTGGCGAACCCTGCCGGAGTGTATGTCCGGTCTAGATTCGCCTGGGCGGGTGCGCCGCTGTGTTTCTTAAACGCACAAGAAAAAGCCCCGCACGGGGCGAGGCTTTGAGAAGTAGGTGAGGAATTACAAACGTCTGAGCGTCTTCATCATTTCGATATCGCTGTCTGAGGCTCCGCCTTTACGCTGCTCGGCTTCCCACTCCGCGTCCGATTGTTCCTTGAGAGAGTCAGCAGACGGATTTGCAATCTGTGCATCGCACTCGGCGCTGTCTTTTTCCCAGTTACCGCGAGAGTGGTTCAGCTCATCCTGTGACAGCTTGCCGGTGTAGCAACCACCGTTGATGTAGGTGATGTCCGTCAACATTTGCAGGCACGCTGGGAATGCTGAATAAACGGCTCGGGCGCGAATCCTATCGTTCGCGGAGCGCATCACGTCGGCAAGCGCAGACGTATCACGGGTCACACAAGCATCCTGGTTTTTCGCCCAAAGTTCTTGAGCTAGAGACCGAGTGAGCTTGGCTTGGCTCAGGTCATCCTTGAGAGCAGCACTAGAGGTTGTATCCGAGTAAGCCGTCGATGCATACAAGGCAGAAGCCACTAATACCGCTCTCAAAACCATCATTTAATGGACTGTCCCTTCGTCGTAGCCAAATAAGTCAGGCTCGTTGCGACGGTGCAAGGCCCTTTGGCGGGAGATAATCTCATAAATGGTAGGTGACGCAAGCTTGTACTTACGCACCAGCTCAGGGGGCTGAATGTTGCTATCGTGCCAGTCTTGGAAGATCGCAGCGTCTCGCATGGCCTTCTTGAGTGCATCACCTCGGGGGAGGTAAACCACCGCGCCCCCCATCGTGTCGCAGATCGCAAAAACCACTGAGCGGGCAATTTCAGGCACCACGTCCGGCCGATCCAGGAGTCTCACCTTCAACTCCGCCTCAGCAATCCCCACCATTTCCTTGATCGTACCCTCCCAACGACGCATAACCGTGGGATTCTCCATGTGGGCCAGCACCTTGAGCGGGTCCAACCTGTCGGAGTCATCCTCGAATAACTGATCGTTGCTCATTGTGTCGGCCTCCCATGGCGTTTCGCGTCGTAGGCCAACGCAGTGATAAGGCCACCCAGTTGCTTAGCGTCCAGCCAATCTACGCGCTCGACCTTGAACATCCGCAGCGCCATACCATCGGCATATTCCCAAGGGCGATCAGCCTCAGCCAAGAAGGCCTGAATTTTCCCAACAAGCTTTTTCCGATCTGGCGCGACATTTGGCACTGCGCGTCCCTTGGTTTTTGGCTTCGCCTTCTGCTCCCACCCCAGCCGCTTAAATTCGGCCAGCACTGCCACTGCCTGCATCGGAGTTATGTCCTTTGAAGACGTGACGCCTGCGACACGCTTGAGCAGCGCCCGGTATGTATCGTCATCAAGGCCCAAGTCCTTCTTGGCGATGTGGATCTTTGATAGCTGTAAATTACGTCGATTCATTTTCTCCTTTCTCCTTCACTTCCTCGGCAGCTCATCAGTATCCGGCCGCCACACCGGATAGACCGTCCAGTTACCTGGAGCGGTTTCGCTCAGTGAAGCGCTAGCTGATCTTGACCATCGACCCCGTGATTCAAACGAACATCGCTCGCGGCCCGGATGCCGTGCATCGCATCGGTTAGAGACCGAACGCCTGTCCCTTTTCCCGCGCTCCGGTTCCGTGCGCTGCCCTTCTCAGTTTCAGGGTGATGCTTGAGCATGTAGGCATTTGCGGCCAGGGACGGCTCATCATTTCCGGCGAACTCCATCACCCTGTCACGGACCTCCCAGACCCACGCACTGCAAAACACGTCCGCTCGCTTTGTTTTCGTTGCGGGCTTGCAGCGTTTGAGGTGCTGGGTGATGAAGTCGCGTCGAGCTTGGCGTACCTGTCGCAGAAGAATCGTCATCGTGTAACTCGCGATCTCTGCGAGTTCACCAATAAAGCGCCACTCCCCGAGCCCTGCCATGAACAACACTTTGCATGCATACGCCTTCATAACTGCCCCGGCCAGATTCGCTTCCCACTGAACTGGCGTAATTTTCGACCCGCTACGGGCCGCGCACTCCAGCACCTCAGAAAGCAAAACATCGCCCTCCTCAATACGGAATTTTTCCATCAAGGCACGCGCCTGGCGCATTGCCGCAGCCGCCTCGTGAGGGTTCGCACTACCGGCGAGCCGTAAACACTTTTTAATCTTTTCCAGGGCTTTTGCGTGGTCCATTGCTTCCTCGGCTGCTCATCAGTACCCGGCCACCGCGCCGAGCAGACCGCCCCGGAATTCCCGGAGCGGTTTCGCTTAGTGAATGGTTGGCTTCGTCAGGACTTTTTCAATCATTGCCTGGCATATCTCGCAGTCGCAGGAGACGTGCATCCCGGTCGCTTCAAATGGAATACGGGCAATGACTTTTCCACCACGGACCATCGCGCTGGCGATCAGGGCGGCTTTGCTGCCGCTGACTTGGCTGGGGCTGTTCGGGCTGTTTACGGAGATGGACACGCCATCGGTGTTGTTGTCTTCGATAGTGATATGGATCTTGGCCATGTGGGCTGTACTCGCAATAGGTGTGGGGCGTCTGGTGGTGTTTGAGGCTTGATGTCAGATCAATGCAGCTTCGGCGGCGGAGGTTCCGCAACGAAGATGCTTGCGATATCCAGAGGGATAGGCGCGTATTGATCCGAGTCTCCAATCCGCTCATACACCCGCAGATAGCTTTTAGAACCAACCACCTGGACTGCCTCACCGATGGCCTGCATCGCTCGTTGCCATCGCCCGTCCTGAATCTCCAGCCTGCGAAGGCCCAGCACACGGCCGGTGCTGATCTCTCCGGCTTTGTCTGTGCGGAACGCTTCGTTGACCAGGACGCGCACCTCACTACGAGCGTCCTGAGTCCATTCCGCCGCACACTCATCAATCAATGCCCGGGCTGCCTGGAGGCGTTCGTCGAACTTGATAGAGTCCTGAACTGCATGAATAATTTTGAAGCGGCCGTCGAACGTCAGCAGCGTGACATTCCCCTTCTTTCCGCCGATGGCGGCGCCGTACTGCTCAGCTGACATTTCCACAAATGCCTTGATGTCGCCGAATGCGGCCGCTTTGAATTCGCCCAACAGTGCGGAAACGCTCTTTGCCTTCTTAACAAGCTCAGTAACCAGCTCATCGCGAGCCAGATCAATGGGTTTGATAAGTTCGACCGGGACCAAATGGCCTTTGGCGTCTTGGCGATATCCTTCTTGAGTGATCATTTCTTTACTGCTCCATATTCGTGTCTGATTTGGTGTTGCGGTGCTTAAGGACGTCGATGATCTCGCTGATCCTCATACGGCCGTTCGCACGTTGTTGGTCTGTAAGAACCGGTTTAGGTGGCGCCTGGAGGCTTGGCCTACCCGGTATCGCTCTTATCAATGTTGCCGGTGCGGGCCATCGTTCACAGCTTGCAAACAAAGCCTCAAACGCTGACCGAACCCGCACTGCGTCTGTCTTCTCGTCCCATCGCTGGGCCTTTCTCAAGGCGACCATCCAAACGTCCAGGGTGTGGGTAACGGCGTCGGCAGCGGGCGCGCCATCCAGGCGTAAGGCGACCAGCCCCATAAGCCCCGCGATGACCTCGCGCTGTAGCCAGTCATCAGCCATTCAATCGTTCCTGCAAAGCTTGCAATGCATAGGAGGTCTGGCTGGGCCGGACCATTGCGGCAGGCTTAGCCGCAGCCACTACAGGAACCAGCGCATTAGAAGTGCTCTCGCCTTGCCACTGGCTCATCACCTGGTACAACCAACCGTGCCCTTTAAGTGGCGTCGCCAGGCGTCCCGAGTCGCGAGCCCCAAGCGTTTGTTCAATGGCCCAGACCCAACAAGCGGCCGGGGCGTTGAATACAACGCCGTTACGCTCAATGCGCTGGGCCTGGATATCCGGCAACACTTCGGTAAGAAGCTTGCCCACCCGATCCATGGTCAGTTCCCGCGTCTCCGGCCGGAACAGGCCTACATAGCGAATCAAGGCGTTACCGAGTGGACCGGACAGCTTGAACGCAACTCCGAGCGCTTCGCGGGCACCGTCATGCGCAATCAAAGCATCAAGGCTGATAGTCGTTCCGCAATTTGGGCATCGAGTGCGCATTAATGCACCTCCCGCTTTTGTTCAGTCTTCTCAAGTTCTTCCGCACGAATGCAGGCGAACTTGTAAGTTTCAGAAAACCCGACGCACTTCTCGCCCTGGTACAGCCGAATAAGGCTGCGGCCAGAGATATAAATTTGAACGACCGGCACTTGTGGTTGAACAATCTCAGTGGACAGTTGCATTTCCGGCACCTGCGCAGTTGGGGTTGTTGGGGCAGTGCTGGCAGGCTCGCCAAAGCTGCATTGATTGAGGGTTATGCGTTGGTGGCGCTTTTTCACGGTAGGTTTGGCACTGTTCGATTGTCAGAACCTCGCCAACCGCGATGCAGTCAATGCGTCCAAGTGCGTCTAGCACGCGGCGCTCCACCCCCTTAGTGCTGGGGCTGGAATACTTATTGTTAAGTACAAGGCTGACGGCAGTGCGGCTGATCCCGACGCGCTCAGCTGCACGTGTACGATTGGTTTCTCCGACTTCCGCCGCTAGCAGGCGTACAAATAACGGCGGCTGGTTGCCCCACTTTGAAATATCAACTTGGTTCATCATGCCAACTCCAACTGAGCGCGCTGGAGAAGGCTGACTCCTGGCCCGGAAACACCGGCTGCAACAAACTCCGCCAGCAACTTTTTCAGCCTGGTGTTTTGTTCCTGCATATCGTTGGAGGGAGAAGACTCTCCCGATACGCCACCCGACTCGACGTTGGAAAAAACCACCTTGTTCAGATTTGGATCAAATACCTGGAGCGATACCGATTTCTGAATAATGGGATGACGTGGGCCGGTAGACATCCCTGGCGCAAACTTGAAAGTTTGAGGCCCCTGATAGTCATACTCGCTTGCAATGAGATATCCGGCCTTGGTCAACGCAGCGAAGTAATTAAGCGCGTATGCCTGCGAAACTCTCACATCTCCGATGCTTGCCATTTCCGCAGCTTGTGCGGCAGTCATTTCGCCAATAATGCGCAGACTACGCCAAAGATTTTCCGCGCCAGCACCGTGGAGCGAGCGGTCCCCGGATAGCGTTACCTTTGGGTGCTCGGCGCCTTCGTCCCTTACGAGACGCCATCGGTGATCAGCAAACTCACCAGCCCCATCAACCAGCTCAATAAGTGCGGCTTTATTGAGGGCGCGAATGTAGTTCTTGACGCTGCCGTCGGACTGGCCGGACAACTGCACAATTTGCCGTGTGGTGAAGCCTTTACGATTATCGCGAACTGCCTCCCACATGAATTGGCGAGGCTCTTTGCCGCCGACCAAGCGAAGCTGAGTTGCCTTAGCCATTAGCGAGTCCTCCGGGCAGGAGCTTCGCCATTGTCCCAGCCACGCTTGCCCCACGCGGAAAGGTCGATTCGATCAAGCATCTGGGCTGCGGCTTCGGACTGAACCCTGTAAAGATTCACCGCCGCACGGCGCAGGCAACCACTAGTGGCACGATTCAGGTCTTCCAGCAGATCGTCAGCGATATGCAATTTCGGATAACTGGCGGTAGCGAGCTGTTTCAGGTCTTCCAGCGTGGCTGCTTGGGCCGGAACCCATTCAAGCACCCGATTGTGCAGGCGCTCCAGCCTGGACAAAGACGCGGGCACTCGCTCTTCGCCAATCAGAACGATGGTTCCCTGACTGGCGTTGTAGATATCCGTCAATACGTTCGCTGCCGCTTTATCTAGCAGGTACTGAACATCATCAATAATCAAAGGACGGTTAGATGCAGTGAGTTGGACGGCAATCTGATCAACCATTTCCGACATTGTGCGCGTCGGGTGTACCGACATCTCACGAAGGACCGACTGTAGAAAGGCTTTCTTACTCCAGGTGTCCCGGCATTCCACGTAATAGGCGCGGTGCATATTCGCCGCAAAGGCAGCAGCTGCGCTCTTCCCGAAACCGCTAGGGCCGTACATGGTGACCAGGCCAGGAAGTCCAGCCGGACGCACCTGTGCGCGCTTCATGGCACCGGCAAGCAAGCCCACATTGGTCAATGGAACGATTTTGGTTACACTCATTGTGTTGTCTCTCCTTAAGAACGAGCTGGCAGGCTCGTTTACTGCTGTAAAACGCGAGACTCACCCCGCGCGTTGAAACACTTCTTGCATCGCTGTGAAGTCCGGGTGGGAGGGATACAACTCCCACCACCTGGCTTCATCAGCGTTCAATTCTTCTCCTGACTTAACGCGCTCATCGAGCTTTATCCAAAGCCGATATCGGGCTACGTCATCCCCTGGAACAGTGAATTGCGGGCGTTCAGCATCCAGCTCTAAGGCGTACTCTTGTGCGAGCGTCAGGGCCTCACTACTAAGCGTTGCCGAAGGACGGGTGGACGGTGCGATCATCTCCACCCGGTGCCCAGTCAGCGTCTCCAGCTTGTCCATCGAGCGCTTGACCTGGCCTTGCTCACGCTTGGCGCGGCTCTTCTCCAGTAGGCTCATCGGCATATAGTCCGAGGCGTTACCATCCAAAAGCGCCTCCCCAACCATTTCCCCGTCTAACGTGTATGCCCAGACACGTGCAGCATCTCTAACGTCGTAGGCCAACCGTATTTCTTGCCCGTGCAAGGACCTCAGCGCATCCATGAAATAGGTGTTGTTCATCCACTGAACTTCCCCACGATGGGTCTTGCGGATGACTTGCGGCCGCATCAGCGATTCAACTAGCTCGGGTGTAGCCACCACTGGCTCCCAACCCTGATCCAGTGCTAATTGCCATGCTTCGTCGGGGCTTGGGTATCGTTGAAGGCCAGTGAACGGGTCCCTGATCTTTTGGAGACCGCGATGTGGGGTTCGGTTATAGGTCGCTATTTCATCCTCGACCCCTGCCATGAACTCTCCGAAAGTCGGCATTAACCGGGTAGTGCCCAGTTCCTTGAGCTGCTTGCGGCCAAGCCGGTGAACCCTGGTCCCCGCGTGCTTATCCATGTCGGCGCCGATGTAGCTGGTCAGCTTCTTGGCTGCCCGAACCCAAACGGTCTTGTGCCCACGCTCGGAAAGACCGCGTGCCTGGCTGTTATAAGGAATCGAGTGCTGCATGGTCCCACCGAGGCGGTCCACAACCTCCCGCACCATGTCGTTGTCGAAGCCGGAACCGTTGTCGACGTAGAAGATTCCGAACATGCAGCGACGAACGGCATCACGCAGTGCATCCAATACTCCGATAGCCGACTCCGCTTCACCTACGGAGACGCCGACAATTCGACGTGTTGCCACGTCCAGGACTGTGGTGATTTCCGGCCGGTAAGGCTTGCCAGTGATCGGGTTGATGACTTCGGCGTCAAACTTGTGCCCATCGGCGGTGTAAACATCACCTGGGAACATGTTCTTGGTAGTCCGCCGTCTGAACGGCTGGAGCGATTTAAGCTCTTGAGGGCTCATGCGCCCCGCCTGTAGAGCCTCCGGCGACAGCTTTTTCAAGAAACGCTGAACTGCGTGGATGCTGGGCAGTTTGCCGGTGTAGTTGCGGGCAAACTCCGAATAGCTGGCAACAACGCTTGGTTTTGTTGGGCGCTGATAGCACCGCAGAAAGTCTTTTGCCCAGTCAGGTACGGTCAGATCTGGCCGCCGACGCAGCGGGGCAAGCCCAACTTCTCCACCTTCACGGTATGCGGCAATCCAACGCTTGAGGGTCCGCTCGGATAGTGCCCGGCCACCGGCTTTCTTATGGTTCGCCAGCTCAACCCGCTCCATCAGATAGGGGCTCAGGGCTCCGTCATGCGCCTGTTTAACCAGGATCTCAATTGCTCGGCTTTGAGGGCCTACCGTGGTCATCCGCTCAATTTCACGAATGAAGCACAACCGCGCCACCATGACTTCCCGCTGTGCGTCAGTCAGTCGAGCGGACGAACGGATCTCTGGCTGGTCACTTTTGATAGCAACAGCCTGTTCAGGCTGCACCACAACTGCTGGCATGACCTCGGCAACCGACTTCGCCATCAGCGCGGCTTGAGTCTCAACTGGTAGACAGGCGAATGGATACTCAACCGCTTTACTTGCAGCACGTTTCCGGCATTCCCACTCAAGGCGCGCAGCAAGCTTACGAATGCCCGGCACCGAGCCTGGAAGCCCCGGAAGGCCTGCAAGTTCTTGAGATGTATACCAGTTACGCATCGGTCTCTTTCCGCTGGGTTTTACTGTGACCAACCGGACCTTTTTCGGTATGCTTTGGGGATACCGTATTGGACTCTGCACGATTGGGCCGCTGACGAATTGGCGAACCATCTGGGTTCCAGCGCTCGGGCCAAAGCTGGACCGGCTGGAGCCCGAGAGCCTTAGCAATTTCACGCTCTACGCTCGGGTACGGACGCTTCTTGGCGTTACGCACGGCGCTGTCGCTGAGCCCTTGGTCTCTCGCCAGCTCGGCAAGATTGGTTCCGCGAACACGGAGTTGGAATTTGATCCATTCCCAGCGGCGTTCTAAATCGAGCGGTATGTCGAAGGTTTCCATTACATAACCATCAGTCAGGGTGGTTTTTTTGGCTTTCTAACGGCCGGTTCAGCACAATATATCCCGTATACGGGATTAGGTAAACCGAATGCGGGAGTTTTTATTCCCGTTTTCGGGCTTAGCAATGATCGTATTGAGAAAAGGCACGTGGAATCAGTGACTTACACGGAAAAGAAACATCCACAGCTTGGCGAAAACGCAGTTTCTTTTCCGAATCCGGGAATAGAAACCCGAATAGCAACAGTGGCGGGCCTTTTTGAATCCCGAAAACAGGCTGCGGAAGCTGCTCAAGTCGGACTGTCGTCACTTCATAGGTGGATCGCCGGGGAAGGAATGCCCGCGTTCAATTCGCTCGCGCTGCTAGCTGCCGCTGTAGGCGTATCTCTCGACTGGATCGCATCGGGTCGAGGGGAGATGTACCCGACCGAGGGAAGCCCGGCACAACCAGGCGACGAGCTTTCTTATGCCTACGTGCCGCTATATGACGCACGCATCAGTCAGGGCCATGGGGCCTGGAGCGACGGCGCACGCGTTCTAACGATGCTTGCCTTCACTAAGTACAGCCTCAACAAGAAAGGCTTGCAGGCATCACAGCTCGCCGCCGTGCGCGTTGACGGGGATTCCAACGAGCCATTCCTTAAGGATGGCGACACGGTGATGGTTGACCTGTCCCGTAACCTAATCCAGGGGGAGGCTTTCTATGTGATCCGCCTGGACGATCTGCTCTACGCCAAGCGGTTGCAGCGGCAGCTCGACGGTGGCGTCCTGGTTATCAGCGCCAATACGGCCTATCCGTCTATCAATGTCCCGGCAGATCGCCTAGAACGTTTGCAAGTGGTAGGACGGGTGGTCTGGTCTGGCGGATGGATGATCTAAATCCCAAGTGCCAAAAAGCCCGCTAAATGCGGGCTTTTTGTTGGAATCCGTTTTTTTACACTTAGCGCCCCTTTTGGCACCGGTTAGGGCTACCTGGCCCATTCAGAGCCCGCCTTTCCTGGCTTGCCCGTTTTCTTCCCTCTTCTTCCCACCAGTTTCCTTAGTGCCATATCTCCCACAGCCTCACACTGACGCTCGCGCTGCACGGCGTACCAACGGCAAACCCTTTGAAACACCCCGGCCAACGGGCGTTTCACCAACAACACATAACCTCTTTGACCCTTCATCATCTCGCCCTCCAGTGGGGATGACTAAAGTCTGGGCCTGGGGCTATGATCAATCCAACGAATGTTTTTTATGCAACACATCTCAGAGATTGATCAATTGAACAACTACCCGAGCATTGATACCGACGTGCTGCGCACCTTCGTCGCCATCGCCGACCAGGGTGGTTTCACCCGCGCCGGCGAGAAGGTCAACCGCACCCAATCGGCGGTCAGTATGCAAATGAAACGTCTGGAGGAGGACGTGTTGCAGCGCAAGTTGTTCGAGCGTGATGGCCGGCAGGTCAGGCTTACGCCGGAGGGGCAGGTGTTGCTGGGGTATGCGCGGCGCATCCTGAAGCTGCACAGCGAGGTGTTCAATACCTTGCGCGAGCCGCATATGGTCGGGCTGGTGCGCATCGGCACCCCGGACGACTACGTGATGCGCTACCTGCCCGGTATCCTCAAGCGCTTTTCCAAGGCCTACCCGCTGATCCAGATCGAAATGCACTGCGAAGGTACGCCCGTGTTGATGCAGCGACGTGACCTCGCGTTGACCGTGGTCAGCCGTGAACCGGGGAATGAAATCGGCGAACAGCTGCGCAACGAGCGCATGGTCTGGGTGGCGTCACCGTGCTTCTGCGTGGATGAACACGAGACCCTGCCCCTGGCGATCGCCGGCCTGGACAGCTTTTGCACGCAATGGGCGCGCGCCTCGCTGGAGGCCGTGGGGCGCGAGTATCGCCTGGCCTACCACAGCTCCAACGGTGCGGCGATCCAGGCCGTGGTGGGTGCGGGGCTGGCGGTGACGGTGATGATGGAAAGCCTGGTCCCCGACGATCTGCGGATACTCGGCAGTGACGAAGGTTTCGGCCCACTGCACACGGTCAACTTGCGCCTGCTGCGCAACCCGAATATGACCTCGCCCATCACCGAGTGCCTGGCCGAGTACATCCTCGAAGGCTTCAGACTTTAAAGGTCAACATCACCGCGCATACCACCAGGAAGCCGCAGAACAAACCGCGCAGCAGACGCTCCCGCAACGCGTGGGCGATTTTCACCCCCCAACTGATACTCAGCAGCCCGCCGACCGCCAAGGGCACGCCGATCAGCCAATCCACTTCCTGGTGCCAGGCATAAGTCACCAGGGTGACGCCGGTGCTGGGCAAGGCCAGTGCCAGGGACAAGCCCTGTGCAACCACCTGGGTGGTGCCGAACACGCTGGTCAACACCGGTGTGGCAACCACCGCGCCGCCAACACCAAACAGGCCACCCATGGATCCCGACGCCGCGCCCAATACCCCCAGCCACGGCCAGGAATAGCGCATCTGCGCCGAAGGTGGCGCATTGCTGGTGACCATGCGCACCAGGTTGTACGCCGACAGGGCCACCAAAAATGCGATAAAACCAATGCGCATCACGCCCGCATCAATGCCTACCGCCCAGATCGAACCCAGCCAGGCAAAGCAAAACCCCGTGATGCCAAGCGGCGAGGCATGGCGCAGCTCAATGCGGTTGCGCTGGTGATAACGCCACAGCGCCAACATCACATTGGGCACGACCATCACCAGCGCAGTGCCTTGGGCGATTTGCTGATCCAGGCCAAACAAGACGCCCAGGACCGGAATCGCGATAAGCCCGCCACCAATGCCAAACAGCCCGCCGACGGTACCCAGGGCTATGCCCAGCACCACATACATCGCCATATCCACCACAACCGTACCCCTGCACCGTCTCAAGCCCTGCATGCTACGCAGTCCACTCTGGTATGGGAACGCACAGCAACGCACAATGGCTATGCCAAATCCGCACAAGCGAATCCCCCCATGAACCCCACGACCTTGACCGATCAACTGGGCCTGTTCCTCGACGTGCTGGAGGCCGGAAGCTTTTCCGCAGCGGCGCGGCGCCATCCGCTGACGCCCTCGGCCGTGGCCCGGCGGATCGACAGCCTGGAAAGCGCCCTGGGCAGCCAGCTGTTCCTGCGCAGTACCCATGCGGTGCTGCCTACCCCTGCCGGCCTGGCATTTGCCGAGCGGGCGCGGCGGATTGTCCGGGAATTGCAACTGGCGCGAGCCGAGGCGGTATCACTCAGCCATGCGCCCGAGGGCCTGATTCGCGTGGACGCGCCCGCCGCCTTTGGCCGGCGACACCTGGCACCGGCAATCGCGGACTTTCTAACGGTCTATCCGGGCCTGGACGTGCACCTGCATCTGATCGACAGCTTTGTCGACATGCAGGGCGAGCACCTGGGCAAGGTCGACCTGGTGCTGCGGGCCGGACATATCGTCGACACACGGCTGATCGCCACGCCTTTGGCCAGCATCGTGCGAATCGCCTGCGCCAGCCCGGCCTACCTGAAAAACCGTGGCATGCCGACCCATCCCAGCCAACTCAACGAACACGACGGCCTGGACTGGGAAGGTCTGGCGCCGATGTTCGCCTGGCGTTTTGAACTGGATGGTCGCAAGAACACCTACCGCCCACAGCGCATCCGCATGAGCGCCAACAATGCCGAAGCCCTGCTATCGGGCGCTCTGGCCGGACTGGGCATCGCTCACCTGCCCACCTGGCTGACCAGTGAGTACCTGGTGCGCGGCGAACTGGTGCCGTTATTCTGCGAAAACGGCCTGCCGACCGCAGAAACCGCCGGCATCTACGCCCTGCGCCTGGAACAGCAAGCCAATGCTCGCAGCCGTCTGCTGCTGGAGTACCTCAAGAGCCGTTTCAGCCCCGTCCCGCCGTGGGATCTGGCGTTGCAGAGCGGCTGGGGCTGACTGCGCCTGCAGAATTGTCTGGCGCGTTAAAGGTTTGGCCGCTAGATTCCAGATCAAATACGCTTTAAGGCACTGCCATGACCCACTCTTGCGACGCCCTGCTCCTCGACAACCAACTGTGCTTCGCCCTGCACTCCACCTCGTTGTTGATGACCAAGGTCTACAAACCCCTGCTGCAGGCCCTTGGCCTGACCTACCCGCAGTACTTGGCCATGATGGTGTTGTGGGAACAAGATGGTTTGACCGTGGGTGAAATCAGCAATCGCCTGCTCACCGATCCGGGCTCACTGACCCCACTGCTCAAGCGCCTGGAAGCCGAAGGCCTGTTAAGCCGCACCCGCAGCCGCGCCGATGAGCGTGTGGTTGTGGTGGAGTTGACCGAGGCTGGCCGAGCACTGCGGGACAAGGCCATGGATGTTCCCCCCTGCATCCTTGGCGCCAGCGGCCTGCAGATGGAGCAACTGCAGAAGCTGCAAGCCGACTTGCTGGAGCTGCGCAGGAATCTACAGGCCAGCGTCTAGCCGCCCCCCCAAAGGTGATGACGATCACTTCAAAATTTATATTGCGCGCTAAACATTTGCGCGATACATTCATCTCGCCACTTACTTTGCGCGCAAACCTTTAGCGCAAACACCAGCGAGGAATCCCTGATGCAAACCCTCTATACCGCAGTAGCCACCGCCACCGGCGGCCGAGATGGTCGTGCCGTTTCCAGCGACAGCATCCTCGATGTCAAGCTCTCTACCCCTAAAGAGCTGGGCGGCGCGGGCGGCCAGGCCACCAACCCGGAACAACTGTTCGCTGCTGGCTACTCGGCCTGCTTTATCGGCGCCCTGAAATTCGTCGCCAGCCAGAGCAAACGCAAAATCCCCGATGATGCTTCGATCACCGCCCACGTCGGCATCGGCCAGATTCCCGGTGGTTTTGGCCTGGACATCGACCTTCACATATCCCTGCCCGGCCTGGCGCAAGATGAAGCACAGAGCCTGGTAGACGCTGCACATCAAGTCTGCCCGTACTCCAACGCTACCCGTGGCAATGTGGATGTGCGCTTGCATGTCACGGTGTGACAGGTAAACAGGCATAAAAAAACCCGACTCTTGGTCGGGTTTTTTATTGGTAACACCAGAATTACTTCTTGGCGCGACCTTTGTACGAACCACCTTCACGGGTGTCGATTTCGATCAGGTCGTCGATTTCGATGAAATCAGCAACTTGCAGTTCGGTACCGTTAGACAGCTTGGCAGGCTTCATCACTTTGCCCGAAGTGTCGCCGCGAGCGGAACCTTCGGTGTAGGCAACCTTACGCACGATGGTGGTCGGCAGCTCTACGGAAACCAGGCGCTCTTCGAAGAAAATGGCTTCGCAGACGTCTTCCATGCCTTCTTCGATGAACGGCAGAACAGCTTCGATATCTTCAGCGTTCAGCTCGTACATGGTGTAGTCGGTAGTGTCCATGAACGTGTAGGTGTCGCCGCTGATGAACGACAGGGTCGCTTCTTTGCGGTCGAGGATCACGTCATCCAGTTTGTCATCGGCGCTGTAGACGATCTCGGTCTTGTAACCGGTCAGCAGGTTCTTCAGCTTGGTCTTCATGATTGCGCTGTTACGACCAGACTTGGTGAACTCAGCTTTCTGAACCAGCCAAGGGTCGTTTTCGAGACGGATCACTGTACCGGGTTTCAGTTCTTTACCAGTTTTCATTACGAATATCCGAAATTTGGATGGGATTTACAAAAATCAAGGTCGCGTATCATATCCAATTTTCATAAAAGTGTACCAGCGCCGTCGCAAGATCGGCCTGCAAGGCCTGTTCCAGACACCATTTTTCGGCATGTGCGGTCACCTCAGGCCAATGCTCAAGGAGCATTTTCCAGTTGGCGGCCATGTCAGCGTCCGTGTTCCAGGCTTGCCAAAGGGCAATCAGTGCACCTTTGGCTGCGGGGGACAGGCCCTCGGTGTAGCGCTCAAGGAATGCATCTAGCTTGTCCAGGTGAATGTCTTCATCCTGACGGTAGATATGCCACAACAGCGGGCGCCCGGCCCATTGCGCACGGACGAAGGAATCCTCGCCGCGCACCGCATTGAAGTCGCAGCACCACAACAGGCGGTCGTACTGCTCCTGGCGCACGAACGGCAGCACCTGCACCGTCAGCGCGCTACGCAGGTGTACCTGCCC
Source organism: Pseudomonas sp. WS 5411 (assembly GCF_012985595.1). Lineage (NCBI taxonomy): Bacteria > Pseudomonadati > Pseudomonadota > Gammaproteobacteria > Pseudomonadales > Pseudomonadaceae > Pseudomonas > Pseudomonas sp. WS 5411. The sequence continues at coordinate 28,241 of NZ_JAARMC010000012.1, read as the reverse complement.
CACGCCCAGCGCCTCGACGCCCAGCCAGCGCTGCACATCACCAAGGATGCGCCCTTCCGGCACCAGCAGATGGGTGGGCTGCCCGTCGGCCGCCAACACCTCCAGCCAACTGGCCAGGCCGGCATTTTCGTAGGCAAACAGCGAGATCAATCGTGCGCCCGCCACAGGAACAACGCCCAAGTCTTGTAGGAATTGTTGCTGAGCCTGGGAATCACGCTGAAACGCCTGACGCTGCTCGATCAACCCGGCCTCACGCAGCAAGCCCCCGGTCCCAGGACGGAATCCCGGAAAGAAGAAGTACTTTTGCACGCCCTTGAACTTGACCGACGGCAAGCCATGGCAACCGACCACCCACTCCTCGGCGCTCAGGTAATCCAGGTTCATCCACAGCGGCGTGCGCTCGCGAGCGGCCATGGCTTCCATATAGTCCGGGGGCAACTGGCAGGCAAAGGCGGCGATCACCACGTCCGCCGCCGGTGTGGTGGGCCAGTGCGCCGGCCAGTGGCGCACGTCCACGCCCTCCTGCCACTGCTGCGCCGCCTGCACATCAACCTCAGGGCACATGCGCTCGAACGCCCGCAGGTCATCGACCCACAACCGCACCGCACAGCCCTGTTCAGCCACCAATTGCCGGGCCAGGCGCCAGGTCACGCCGATGTCGCCGTAGTTATCGACGACGCTGCAAAAAATATCCCAGCGGGCTTTCATTCCGGGCTCCATCAGTCAAAGGCTCGATTGTCCGCATAATTGCCGCCATGCAGAAGGGTTGATCGCGATTATTCTGCACGCCGGCTATGCGACAATCCCCAGCTCGCCGCAAACGCCCGCCAGGAGGCCACCATGTCCGATCGCCCGTTGTCGATGTTCAAACTCAGTATTGCCGTGGCCCTGGGCCTGTGGCTGGGCTTTGTCGCCATCGCCCTGACCGGCTGGCTGGCCTCGCGCTACCTGCTTGAACAACCCGTGGCCGCCGTCACCCAGGCCGTGCAGCAACTGGGCAAACCGCCTGCCGTGACGCCCGAGCCACCGAACCGTATGTTTGAGCAATACCAACAAAACCTGCACAAGCAGGAACAGCAGCAGGCGCTGGATCAGGCCCGGGACAACCCGCGCAACCTGTCCAACCCCAAATGCCAGTTCTGGCTCCAGCAGGACCAGAACGCCCCCAGCGACAAGAGCCGGGCCAACGTCCTGCAATTTTGTGATTGAGCCGAAAACCGCCCATGAATAAACACGCCGTCCTCCAGTTGATCCTGGAAAAACTCGTCGCCGATCTGGATGTGGCACAACGCGCCGCGCAAACTGCCTACGAGACCGCAACCCACGAAGAAAACATCGCCGAAAACAAGTACGACACCCTGGGCCTGGAAGCGTCTTACCTGGCTGCCGGGCAAGCCAAACGCGTCGAGGAGATCAAGCAATCACTGGCGCTGTGCCAGAACCTCAACCTGCGCCCCTACGATGAACAACGGGGTATCGAGGTGGGCGCCCTGCTCGGCCTGGAAGATGACGACGGCCGCCAGCAATGGCTGTTCCTGGCGCCGGACGCGGCAGGCCTGAAAGTCTATGTGGTGGGGCAGTTGGTGACCGTCATCACCCCCCGCTCGCCGCTGGGCAAAAGCCTGCTGGGCAAATTCGAGGGAGATGAGGTGGAGATTACGGTGGCGGGCGCCCGGCAACAATTCGTGGTGACCGAGGCCCGCTAGGCCGATCAGTGAACCGGTAGTTCAACGCCGTCGAACAGCTCTTCCAGTTCCTGCTTGTTATGGCACTGGATCGCCTTGGCCATGATTTCACGGGTCAGGTGCGGGGCGAACTTCTCGATGAAATCGCACATGAAGCCACGCAGGAACGTGCCACGACGGAAGCCGATCTTGGTCACGCTGGACTCGAACAACTCGCTGGCATCCAGTACCACCAGATCGCTGTCGAGCTTGGCATCGACGGCCATCTTGGCCACGATACCGACGCCCAGGCCCAGGCGTACGTAGGTCTTGATCACGTCGGCGTCAGCTGCGGTAAACACCACTTTGGGCGTGAGGCCGCGATGGCTGAAGGCTTCGTCGAGCTTGGAGCGGCCGGTGAAGCCGAACACGTAAGTGACAATCGGGTATTCCGCCAGCGCTTCCAGGGTCAGCTTCGGCAGTTTGGCCAGCGGGTGGCCCTGGGGTACCACGACGCAGCGGTTCCAGCGATAGCACGGCATCATCACCAGGTCGCCGAACAGCTCCAGGGCTTCGGTGGCGATGGCGAAGTCGACGGTGCCGTCAGCCGCCATTTCAGCGATCTGCATCGGCGAACCCTGGTGCATGTGCAAGGCCACGTCCGGGTACTGCTTGATGAACGAGCTGATCACCGGCGGCAGCGCATAACGGGCCTGGGTGTGGGTGGTGGCGATCGACAGGGTGCCTTTTTTCTCGTTGGAGAATTCCTGGGCGATCTGCTTGATGCTTTCTACCTTGCGCAGGATTTCGCCGGCGGTGGTAATGATGCGCTCACCGGCAGGCGTGACGCGGGTCAGGTGCTTGCCGCTGCGGGCGAACACTTCGACGCCCAATTCGTCTTCAAGCAGGCGGATTTGCTTACTGATACCCGGTTGCGAGGTGTAGAGGCTTTGAGCCGTGGCGGAAACGTTGAGGTCGTGGTGCGCCACTTCCCAGATGTAGCGCAGTTGTTGAAGCTTCATATGTGTCCCTCAAAGCAGATAGACGCCACGGATATCAGCGACGGTATATAACTATATTAAAGGTTGGATTGATAAATCTAGAACTTTTTATCGTTTACACCCCATCACACATCATCACTGCGTCGACGTTGCAGCAAAGGCACCAGATAGACCGGCACCTGGGACAACTGCAACACCCGCGCCGCCGTACGCCCCAACGGGGTCGAGGCTCCTTCGCCCTGGCTATGACTCCCTACGATCAACAAATCCACCGAGAGTTTCTGCGCCTGGTCGAGAATCACTTGGGCGGGATCCCCCTGGATCACCCGCACCGAACGAATCGCCTGCAAGTCCTGCTCGCCGTCCTGCAACTCTTCACGAAAACTGTCCAGCACCCGCTGTTCGATGTTTGCCATCACTGTATTGAGGCCCTGGCTCTGCCATTCGCTCAGGGCCTGTTCATCAAGATAGGTTTGCAGCACCGATTCTGCGAACAGCCCGATCGGCTCGACCACATGAATCACATACAGCTCCGCCTTGAATGTGCGCGCCATCGCCAGCGCATGTTGCATCACGTAAGGCGCATATACACCCAGGTCTGAGGCATACAACATCGACCGAATCATAGAACCTCCTGGACTGCCAGGATGGCGGGGATTGTTTCAGCTTAGCAGCGCCTCCGCGACTGCGATGAACTTAGCTCTCGACCTGGACTTTCGGCTCATTGCTCACGCCATGGGGCACATGCCCGGTGGCCACCACCTCCCTGGCTTTCTCGCAATGGCCGGCCTGGTCGTCAAAAAACACGTCGGCGGCAAACGCTTCAAGGAACGCCGATTTTTCCAGGCCGCCGAGAAACAGCGACTCGTCCAGGCGGATATCCCACTCACGCAAGGTGCGGATCACTCGCTCATGGGACGGTGCCGAACGCGCCGTCACCAGCGCGGTGCGGATCGGGCAAGACTCATCGGGGAACTCGCGCTGCAGCAGATTGAGGGCCGCCAGGAAGCCCTTGAATGGCCCACCGCGCAACGGCTCGCGGGCCGCTTGCCGCTCGCTGGCCTGGAACGCTTCCAGGCCGCCGCTTTGGTAGACGCGCTCTGACTCGTCGGAAAACAGCACCGCGTCACCGTCGAAGGCAATCCGCAACTCAGCGCTGGAAGCCCGACGAGCGCCGCCGGACAAAATGGTCGCTGCCGCAAAACCGGCATCCAGCGCGCTGCGCACATCTTCGGCGTGGGTCGAGAGGAACAGGTGGCTGCCAAACGCCGCCAGATAAGGGTGGGGGTTACGCCCACCGACAAAGGCGGCGCGGGAAATATCCAGGCCGTAGTGCTGGATCGAATTGAACACACGCAACCCGGTGTCGGCGCTGTTGCGCGACACCAGTACCACCTCGACCCGTGCGCGGCCGAGGCTGGCATTCAGGGTCAGGAGTTTCTTGACCAAGGGGAAGGCATCCCCCGGCTCGAGGATTTCTTCCTCGTGGTCGATCTGATATTTGCGGTAGGCCTCGACGCCCTGGGCCAGATAAACCTTATGGCTTTCACCCAGGTCGAACAGGGCACGCGAGGAAATCGCCAGCACCAGTTTGTCGCTCATCCCTTTGGCCATGTGTGTTCCTCAGTCGTTGCGTCGATCAATAAAACTCAAGGCCTGGTACAACGCCTGCATCCGCGGCAACTCGCAGCCCGCGGCCCTGGCAGCAGCCAGCGGGCGAGCGTAGATCGCGGCCAGTTCCAGGGGTCGCCGGTGCAGATGATCGTGATACATGCTGGGCCAGTAATCCGTCAAACGCTCGGTCATGCTGAACATCTGCTCGGGGTAGCCGGGCGCGATCTCATGGCCGCACGCCTGGGCGCCCTGCACCACTTCGGCCATCAGGCCCTGGATCAATTCCCGGCTGGATGCGTCGGCCATCAACTGCGAGGTATTGGCACCGAGCAGCACCGACAGGCCGTTGTACGGCACATTCCACACCAACTTATGCCAGCGTGCCTGATCCAGGTCGGGCATGGCCTGGGCGTCGATCCCGGCGTGGCGGAACAGCCCGGCGCCCTCTTCGACAATCGCCTGGCGGCGTGCAGCATCAGCGATGGCAGTGCCGCTGTGATAGCCAAGGCTGACCCGGCCCATGGCCTGGTGCTCGACGATCCCCGGCCCGGAACGGTGCACGCAGATATAACAAAGCCCGCCAAGCAGGTGCAGGGACTCGGGCAGATACTCGCGCAGGCTGTCCTCGACGGCGAGGCCGTTTTGCAGCAATACAACCTTGGCATCGGGCGCCGCGACCTGGGCAATGGTGGGCGCCAGTTCAACGTTACCGGTGGTCTTGGTGCCCACCAGCAGCCAGTCGCAAGGCGGCATGTCGGCCGCGCTGGCATAGGCCTTGACCGGGTGCAGGCGCAAGGCGCCATGCACCGCACTATTGAGCTGCAAGCCACGCTCACTGACCGCCGCAAATTCACTGCGCAGCAGGAAATGCACATCGAAACCGGCGCGCGCCAGCATCAACCCGTAAAAACCACCAATGGCACCGGCACCGATAATCCCAATGCGTGGCCCTGGCTCAACTGCACTCGTCATGGCAACTCCTCTGGTTCTCGTTTGAGCGCTTCTTCTATAGCCTCACGTAGGTCGCCGGCATTCAGACCCGTCTGCAATGCGCCGTGGAACTGCCCCTCGCACACCACAAACAGCGCCGGCAAATGAAAGATCCCGTAGCGCTGCACCGCGCCGCCATTGTGCCCGGCGTCGATCCAGCAGATGCGCGCAACCGGCAGCTCCCAGCCGGGCAACTGCTGGCGCGCCCAGCGGCAACTGGAACAGCCGACACTGGTAAACACCAGCAGCGAAGCACCCGGCAACGCCAGCAACTGCTGGTCGATATCCAAATCCGTCAATTCAAACGCTTTCACTCGATCTGCACCACACCCTTTAACCAGGCAACACACTATCAGGCCGCACGACACCGCGCGCAATTGCCCATTGTCGAGCCGGCTTGTACGCGCTAAGGTTCGGCTCCCCGCTGCATTTAAATCATGCTGTGCTCCGCCGCACGGGGTTCGCTGGCGGCCGGCACCCGTGACCCTGACGAGTAACACGATGGCTGATTTACCGATCAACGACCTAAACGTCGAATCCAACGAGACCCTGATCACGCCCGATCAGCTCAAGCGCGAAATCCCTCTGAGCGACGCTGCATTGCAGACCGTCACCAAGGGCCGCGAAGTCATTCGTGACATCCTCGACGGCACTGACCACCGCCTGTTCGTGGTGATCGGGCCCTGCTCGATCCACGACCTCAAGGCCGCCCACGAGTACGCCGAACGCCTCAAAGTGCTGGCTGCGGAAGTGTCCGACACCCTGTACCTGGTGATGCGCGTGTACTTCGAGAAGCCGCGCACTACCGTGGGCTGGAAAGGTCTGATCAACGATCCGTACCTGGACGACTCGTTCAAGATCCAGGATGGTTTGCATATCGGCCGCAAGCTGCTGCTGGACCTGGCTGAAATGGGCCTGCCAACGGCCACCGAAGCCCTGGACCCGATTTCCCCGCAATACCTGCAGGACCTGATCAGTTGGTCGGCGATCGGCGCGCGCACTACCGAATCGCAAACCCACCGCGAAATGGCCTCTGGCCTGTCCTCGGCCGTGGGTTTCAAGAACGGTACCGATGGTGGCCTGACCGTGGCGATCAACGCCCTGCAGTCGGTTTCCAGCCCACACCGTTTCCTGGGGATCAACCAGGAAGGTGGCGTGTCCATCGTCACCACCAAGGGCAACGCCTATGGCCACGTGGTCCTGCGTGGCGGCAATGGCAAGCCCAACTATGATTCGGTCAGCGTGGCCCTGTGCGAACAGGCACTGACCAAGGCGAAGATCAAGCCGAACATCATGGTCGATTGCAGTCACGCCAACTCCAACAAGGATCCGGCCCTGCAACCGCTGGTGATGGAGAACGTGGCCAACCAGATCCTGGAAGGCAACCAGTCGATTATCGGCCTGATGGTCGAAAGCCACCTGAACTGGGGCTGCCAGGCGATTCCAAAGGATCTGGCCGACCTGCAATACGGCGTCTCGATCACCGACGCCTGCATCGACTGGTCCGCCACCGAGACCACCCTGCGCAGCATGCACGCCAAGCTCAAGGACGTATTGCCCAAGCGCAAACGTACCTGACGCACACAAAAACGCCGGGCTAAGCCCGGCGTTTTTTTATGCCTGCCTGTTTGCTTTCACAGCTTCGCGGCATGGCGCTGGTGGCGCTCCATGTAGCGCTCGACGTAGGAGCAGGACGGAATCACCGTGTAGCCCATGCTCTCGGCGTATTGCAGCGCTTCTTCGGTCAGCGCAGCGGCAATGCCGCGCCCACGCAGGGCATTGGGCACAAACGTGCGGTAAATATCCAGGGTCTGCTTCCCCAGGTCCATGTAGGTCAGATAGGCACGATGACCGTCCACATTGGTCTCGAACTGATGACCAGCCTGGTCATGGTGGATGGACAACGCCTCGCTCATCACTACTCCTCGCGGGTCTTGGTTTCTGACCCCTACCTTACCGATGTTTTTCCGGCGAAGGAACATCTACGCCACCCCGTGCCGGTTTCGACAACGAGAAAAGCCCTACAGCACTCACGCCCCGCACGCAGGAATAGTAGGCACCAATCCTGTCATTGCTCAAGGGACACTCGTCATCCATTTGGCTCGCGAACATAGAAAGGGCTGATCGAACATCCTGTGGTCGATAGCCTGAACATTGCCGGCAGTTGAAGCGTGAGACGAACCCGCGCTTTTAAAGTCACCTCTACATGCGCGAAAGATGCCCGGCAACCCCGGGACAATCTGAACAATAGTATGGGGGCAGATATATAAATTGACATCGGCTTACAACGTTTAACACTTGCCAGGCGGCGCTTTCAGCCTGGATCCAATCTTTGACCAAGCGTCAAAAACTGGATATTTTTTATACAGACCCTCTAAAGATTAGCCAAAACAGATTCAGCACAAGAATTTTTTTTGCTTCTTGCGCTACGTCAGTTTACTTACTACAAGTAATGGGTAGTATGTACGCCGGCTATTAGCTCACTCTGAGAAATTAGCCATTAATTAGAAAGTCCTTGAAGGGGAACACGATGAACAACGTTCTGAAATTCTCTGCTCTGGCTCTGGCCGCAGTTCTGGCTACCGGTTGCAGCAGCGTCTCCAAAGAAACCGAAGCTCGTCTGACTGCAACTGAAGACGCAGCAGCTCGCTCCCAGGCTCGTGCAGACGAAGCCTACCGTAAAGCTGATGAAGCTCTGGCTGCTGCTCAAAAAGCACAACAGACTGCTGACGAAGCTAACGAGCGCGCTCTGCGCATGCTTGAAAAAGCTAGCCGCAAGTAATAATCCTTCGGGGTTGTTATCTAGCCGATCCATTTTGGATCGGCTTTTTATTGCCTGGGATTCGGCTACGGATCCCAGGCAATAAAAAGCCCGCCAGGGGCAATCCGTGGCGGGCTTCGATGGGAGACAGGCGTTACTGCTGCAGATCGACCGGCATGCTGCTGACCATCGGCGCCGCGCCCGGTTCGCCAATTTGCGCCGGCAAACCATCTTCGGCCGCCACCACATCACGCACTTGATCCCAATCGACCCGCAGGTTATTGGCCAGGTCTTCGCGCTTGAGCATCGCATTGATGACTGCCGTGTGCTTGTCGACCACCGACGGCGTGCCATCGTCGTTCAACGGCGCATGCGCCTCCAGATAGACCTTGCCGCCGCTGATGCCGAATTTGTAGGCGTCATTGATGATCCGCACCGACGTGCCCACCGGAACCATCTTGGCCATCTCCAGCACGTTGTTGTTGAACATGCGGAAGCAACCATGACTGGTACGGGTACCGATACCGAACTTCTTGTTGGAGCCATGAATCAGGTAGCCCGGCGTGCCCAGGGTAAACTTGAATGGCCCCAGGGGGTTGTCCGGACCTGCCGGCACCACGTTGGGCAGCGGGTCACCGTCTGCTGCGTGTTCGGCCTTGATCGACGCAGGAGGAGTCCAGGTCGGGTTGGGTGTCTTGGCAATGATGCTGGTGTGGGCAATCGGCGAACCCCAACCCTCGCGACCGATCCCCAGCGGGAAGGTGTACACCACGTCCTGGCCCTTGGGGTAGTAGTACAGACGGTACTCGGCGAGGTTGATCACGATGCCTTCGCGGGGCCCCGGCGGCAGGATGAAACGGGTCGGCAGCACAATCTCCGCGCCGGTGCCCGGTAGCCAGGCATCCACGCCGGGGTTGGCCGCGACCATCTCCGAATAGCCCAGGTCGTAAGTCACGCCCAGGTCGGCAAAGGTGTCTTCGTACTTGGCCTTGATCACCTGGACCTCGCCGACAATGTCTTCACCCGGCGGTGGCAGGGGCAGTTGCAGAGCCGCAACAGGACCGGCTGCACATAAGGCAGCGAGAGACAGGCAACGGGTGACGACAGGCAGACGCGACAACATCCGGAAAATCCTTCGCAGATCGACGGGGGTAAATGGCGATTGTAGCGTGTAGCAGCCCTTAAAGCTCGAAGCGCAGTTCAGGCCAGATAGGCGGTGTGCCACGCTTTTGCGATTCGAGAATCGCCCGGCACAAGGGGCACAGGCGCTGGTCCTGGAAGATCGAGCGATCCACCGAAGACCAGCGTGGCTGGGCCGGCAGCAATGTGCCGCAGAGCGTACGGTCGATCGTGCCGCCCAGCTCCAGCTGACGTGTTACCAGGTGCACCTTCACTTCCTGGCAGGCGAACAGATCCAGCTGCTCGTCAGGCTCGATCAGTTGGTAGGCAAATAGGGACCAGGCAGGACGCGACGACATCGGGGGCTCCAAATCGGGGGCGCCACCTTAGCCGAAAGACCGCTGCTAGAAAAGCGTCATAACAGCGGTTTTAGCGTCGGCCAGACATTTTCCAGCAACTTCGCCTGGGCGCCGACTGCCGGGTGCAGTTGATCCGCCTGCATCATCTCCGGATGCCCCCCCACCCCTTCAAGAAAAAACGGTACCAGGGGAACGTTTTTTTCCTTGGCCAGCACGCCATAGACTTCGGCAAATGCCGTGGTGTAGCGCGGGCCATAATTGGGTGGCAACTGCATCCCCAGCAGCAACACCTTGGCGCCACCGGCCTTGGACTGGTCGATCATCGACGCAAGATTTTGTTGCAATTGTGCCGGGGGCTGTCCACGCAAGCCGTCGTTGCCGCCCAACTCGATCACCACCACGTCCGGCTTATGCTCTGCAAGCGCCGCCGGCAGCCGCGCCAAGCCTCCGGCACTGGTGTCGCCGCTGATGGAGGCGTTGACCACTTTATCGTCGAAACCCTCCTGCTTGAGCCGTTGCTCCAGCAGTGCCACCCACCCTTTGCTGGTATCCAGGCCGAAACCGGCACTGATACTATCGCCAACGATCAGGACAGTACCCGCCGCTGCGTTCTGGGCCATGCACATCAGGGCCAGGCCAGCACTCAAAAACCATATTCGCATCGGATTCTCCATGGGCGCATGCATTCTCACCGCGCAGAACCTTAGCAAAGTGGTTCCCAGCGCGGAAGGTGAACTGACCATCCTGCACGAACTGAGCCTGGAACTGAACAAGGGCGATAGCCTGGCTATCGTCGGCAGCTCCGGCTCGGGAAAATCCACGCTCCTTGGCCTGCTGGCCGGGCTCGACCTGCCCAGCAGCGGTGAAGTCACCCTCGCCGGCCAGGCCCTGAGTGTCCTGGACGAAGATCAACGGGCACGCATCCGCGCCGAACACGTCGGCTTTGTGTTCCAGTCTTTCCAATTGCTCGACAGCCTCAATGCCCTGGAAAACGTCATGCTGCCCCTGGAGCTGGACGGTCGCAAAGACGCCCGCGAACGCGCCCGGCACTTGCTCGAACGGGTCGGCCTGGGCCAGCGCCTGACTCACTCGCCCCGCCAGCTCTCTGGTGGCGAGCAACAACGAGTGGCCATTGCCCGTGCATTCGCCGCCGAGCCGGACGTACTGTTTGCCGATGAACCCACCGGCAACCTCGACAGCCACACCGGCGAGCGCATCAGCGACCTGCTGTTCGAGCTCAACAAAGAGAACGGCACCACCCTGGTGCTGGTGACCCACGACGAGCGGCTGGCCCATCGCTGCCGACGCCTGATCCGCCTTGAAGCCGGCCAGATGGTCGAGCCCCTGGAGCCTTGATGGCACGTTTGCCGCTGTTGCGCCTGTTCAGCCTTGCCCTGCGCCAATTGCTGCGCGATGCCCGCGCCGGTGAGTTGCGCGTCCTATTCTTCGCCCTGCTGGTGGCCGTAGCCGCCAGCACGGCCATCGGCTACTTCGGCGCACGACTCAACGGCGCGATGCTGTTGCGCGCCACCGAGTTCCTTGGCGCCGACCTGGTGCTGGAGGGCAGTTCCCCGGCCCGGCCCGAGCAGATAACCAGTGGCACGCAACTGGGCTTGGCACATGCCAGGGTGGTGGAGTTTTCCAGCGTCATCGCCACCGACAACGGTATTCAGTTATCGAGCATCAAGGCGGTCAACGAGCAGTACCCGCTGCGCGGCCAGTTGAAAAGCGCGGCCGAACCGTTCGCCGAAGACACCCCGGGCGGCGGGCCGAAATCCGGCGAAGCCTGGGTCGAGGCCCGCCTGCTGACCGCACTGGACCTGAAAATCGGCGACAGTATCGACGTCGGCATGAAGACCCTGCGCCTGGCCCGCGTACTCACCTATGAGCCGGATCGGGCCGGCAACCTCTATAGCCTCACCCCGCGGGTGATGATCAACCTGGCCGACCTTGAGGCCACCGGCGTGGTGCAGCCGGGAAGCCGGGTCAGCTACCGCGAGTTGTGGCGTGCGCCGCCAGCCAGTGTCGCGCTGCAAACCTACCGCGACCAGATCACCCCAGGGCTGGCCGCCAACCAGCGCCTGCAGGATGCGCGGGACGGCAACCAGCAGATCGGTGGTGCCCTGGGCAAGGCCGAGCGCTACCTGAACATGGCCAGTCTGGTCGCCGTGTTGCTCTCCGGCGTGGCCGTGGCCCTGTCGGCCAACCGCTTTGCCAGCCGCCGCTTCGACGCCAGTGCGCTGCTGCGCTGCCTGGGTCTGTCGCGACGGGAAACCATGCTGCTGTTCAGCCTGCAACTGACCGTCCTGGGCTTGCTGGCGAGCCTCGCCGGTGCAGCTCTGGGCTGGTTCGCCCAACTGGGCCTGTTTTACCTGTTGAACGACCTGCTGCCGGCAGACGTGCCACCCGGCGGATTGCTACCGGCCGTCGCCGGCATCGGTACCGGCCTGGTGGCCCTGGCCGGCTTTGCCCTGCCCCCTCTTGCAGCCCTGGGCCGAGTGCCGCCGTTGCGGGTGCTGCGACGCGACTTGCTGCCGATCCCCTCCAGCACCTGGATGGTGTATGGCGCGGCGCTGTTTGCCCTGGGCCTGATCATGTGGCGCCTGAGCCTGGATCTGGTGCTGACCTTCGCCCTGCTGGGCGGCGGGGTGATCGCCGCGCTGCTCCTCGGTGGCCTGCTGCTGTTGCTCTTGCAAAGCCTGCGCCGCCTGCTGGCGCGTGCTGCCCTGCCCTGGCGCCTGGGGTTGGGCCAACTGTTGCGCCACCCGCTGGCGGCGGCGGGCCAGTCCCTGGCGTTCGGCCTGATCCTGCTGTCGATGGGTTTGATCGCCCTGCTGCGTGGCGAGTTGCTGGACACCTGGCAGAACCAACTGCCCAAGGATGCCCCCAACTATTTCGCGCTTAACATCCTGCCGGCCGACAAGGACGCCTTCGGTGCCCGCCTGCTTGCACTGCAGGCACAGGCCGCGCCCTTGTATCCGGTGGTGCCGGGACGCCTGATCAGCATCAACGGCGAACCGGTGCAGGAAATTGTCAGCAAGGACTCCAGTGGCGATCGGGCGATACAGCGAGACCTGAGCCTGACCTGGGCGGCCAACCTGCCCCCTGGCAATACCCTGACATCGGGCACCTGGTGGGCGGATCAGCCGAGCGATGAAATACCGGGGGTCTCGGTCGAAGCCAAGGTCGCCGAAAGCCTCAAGCTCAAGCTCAACGACCACCTGATCTTTACCGTTGGCGGGGAAAACCGTGAAGCCCGGGTCACCAGCCTGCGGGAGATCAACTGGGACAATTTCCAACCCAACTTCTTCATGATCTTCCAGCCTGGCACCCTGAAGGACCTGCCGGCCACGTACCTGACCAGCTTCTATCTGGCCGCCGGCCATGACCAGCAGATCGTCGACCTGTCCCGGGCCTTCCCGGCCGTGACCATCCTGCAGGTCGAGGCGCTGCTGGCCCAACTGCGCAGCATCCTGGCCCAGGTCACGCTGGCCGTGGAATACGTGCTGCTGTTTGTCCTCGCGGCAGGCATGGCGGTGCTGTTCTCCGGCCTGCAGGCCACCCTGGACGAACGCATCCGCCAGGGCGCCTTGTTGCGCGCCCTGGGCGCGGAGCGCAAGTTGCTGGTCAAGGCCCGTCGTATCGAGTTCGGGCTGCTGGGCGCGGTCAGCGGGTTGCTGGCGGCACTGGGTACCGAGCTGGTGACCCTGGTGCTGTATCGCTACGCATTCGACCTGGTCTGGCACCCTCACCCATGGCTGCTGGTGCTGCCAGTGATCGGTGCAGTGCTGATCGGTGGTGCCGGGGTGTTCGGTACACGCCGCGCGCTGAACGCCAGCCCACTGGCGGTACTGCGCGAAGGCTGAAACAAAAATGGCCCGCTTCCTCCTTGAGGAGCGGGCCACTCACAGTTACTTGATGTATTCGATACCTGTGATCCACCAGCACATTTCGCCATTTGGCGTCTGCACAATGGCCTCATCGTCCACTTCTTTGCGCAGCAAGGCCCTGGCCATGGGGGAGTCGATGGAGATGTAGTCCATGCGCTCATAAATCTCGTCATAACCCACGATGCGAAAACGCTTGGTCTCGCCCTGCTCGTTCTCGATATCCACCCAGGCGCCGAAAAATACCTTGCCCTCCTGCTCGGGCATGTACTCCACCACCCGCATATCTTCCAGGCGCTTGCGCAGGTAACGCACCCGGCGATCAATTTCACGCAGCAGCTTCTTGTTGTACTGGTAGTCGGCGTTCTCGCTGCGGTCTCCCAGCGAAGCAGCCCACGTCACCTTGCGCGTTGTATCAGGACGTTTTTCTCGCCACAGGTAATCGAGCTCTTTTTTCAGTGCCTCATGACCTTCTTTGGTAATCAGCTTGGTACTCAAAAGCGTCACATCCCCAGGAAATATCCATTGGTTCAAACCCCCTCTGCATCAGCCAAGGATGCATTGGCTGCCTGACGGCAATCGGCCGGGTCTGATGATAAATGAACGCCAGAAAGTAGCCAGGCCTGATTCCCCGGTCAATCGGCACCAAGCAATTTACTGGATTGCTGCTCAACATTTTCCACAGGAAACAGGGTGCCATCCAGGCGATAAAGCAGTGCCTTCAAGTCGCCCCTGAAGCCCGACAACTGCCCCAGCCCGGTCGCCAGTTGCTCAGCCTGTTGCTGGGATGCCCGGTCCTGCGCCTGTAGCCTGAACGACTCGTCTTCCATCTGTTGAGCCCAGCCCTCCAGGCGGCGTTGTTCTGCCTGCTGCAACTGCGCATCCCGGGCCAGGTGCTCCTCACGGCTATTCAACGCTTCGGCTCGCTGCTGCAAAGCAAGCTCCTGCGCGGCCAACTGTTGATTGGCCTGCTCCAATGTGGCCTTTTCCCGTAGTAGCTGGTCCCTTTGCAGTTCAAGCGCCTCCTGCTGCTGGAGCACTGCGCGTTTCTGTTGCGTCAACTCATGCGCCACACGGGCAAGATTGGTCAGCGTGGTGTCTACTTCATGCAGGGACGACTGATCCGCCGCCACGACTGGCGGGACGACTGCGGGCGGTGCAACAGGCTGCGGCTCCGGGGCCTGCGGTGCAGGTACCTCCTGTGCCTCCGGTTCCTTCGGCGGCGGAGGCAATGGCTCAGGCAAGACGACCACTGGCTCCTCATGGAGCTCCTGCGTCATATCCTCACGATTTGCCGTACCGGGTGGCGATACCATTTTTGACGAGAAGCGAATAGACGGCACAATCAACTCGGTGCTCTCTATCGCGGGCAGACCAATGACTGAAGTGCCCAGGGTGATCACCTTCATCACCAATGCCTTCTTGATCATCAGCGAGTGGTGATCCTCCGGTCGGGCCGTCGGTAGCTTGCTGCCCTTCAGGTCAATGAAATGATAAGGCACCTGGGGCCCGGCGGCATTGCCCCCAGATGCCGTGGCAAGGGTGATGATCTGCTTGAGGACGCTCATTGCCAGTTGCAGGCTCTCCTTGGACTCGATGCTTCCAAGAAAATACCGCTCGGACTTTTTGCGCAACGCGGCGATGTAGACCCGAGAGCTTCCGGGCTCAACCTCCTCGTCCAGACTGTAGACAAGAAAGTTCGAAGCAATTTGCGGTATCGCAAAACAACAGAGCAACGCACCGTTAACGGGGGAATCATGACCAGAGTGTTCAAGAACAAGAGTACGTAGAAGCATCATGAGTGTCGGACTCCATTACCGTAGTACTTCATATACACGCCATTTTTCAAATCAAAATCAACAATCCTGCAAAAACAACGCAATTGTTTCAGCGAGTGATTGAGGCACATGTAGGACTTACCTTATTCAAGCGCTTTAGCGTTTCCAAGCGCCCCTATTGAACGTACCATTTTTTAACAAAGCCGCACCTGAAACACTTGATCAATACTTTTCATTTTCCACCCTCGGCAATTCTCAACCTGAACACACAGGCTTATTGAGCCCCCTGCATATTCAGCATGCCCCGGCAAACAACCAAGCAGAAAAGCCTAATGATCGAAATAACCAATCTAACAAAAAAAACGGGACGAGCGATTGCCATCGACAATATGACATTCAGTGTCCGCCCAGGGGAATGCCTGGGGTTGTTCGGACACGATGGCGCTGGCAAAAGCACACTACTGAAATTGCTCTCAGGCGCAACTCCCGCAACTTCCGGCAATATAAAAATACATGACATAGATATCGCGACCCATCCGATAAGGGCAAAAAAAATAATAGGCTACCAGCCTGAATTCGCCCTCAGCCACGGCAATATGAAGGTAAAAAGCTTTCTGGGTTTCATGGCCGAAGTTCGCGGACTTCGTGGCCTGGAAAAGCGCAAGATGGTTGACCGCGCCATCACCCGCCTGGAACTTTGGCGAGTACTTGACTCACCTGTCGCAGCCCTTCCCCCAGGGCACCGGCGCAAAGTCGCGCTGGCCCAGGCCATCCTGCATGACCCCAAGCTGCTGCTGCTCGATGAACCCACAGAGGGCCTGGACACCCTGCAAAAACAGAAGGTCGGCACCCTCATCCAGTCGTTGACCGAAGACATGACGGTCATTGTCGCCTCGCGCAACCCCGAGGAATTCTCCTGCATCTGCCAACGGGCGCTGGTCCTGGCCGAGGGCCGGTTGCTCGCCGACGCCCCTGTCACCGAGCTGCAGCGTAGCTCGCGCCATTACCAGGCAATCACCCTGGCCGCCGATACCCCCCTGGACCTATTGGCGCTGGCCGTGCTTCCGGGGGTGGCTGGCATCGAAGAAGACCGGCACGCCTACGGCAGCGTGACGGTACTCGCGATGCCAGGGCAGGTCATCTATCCCCACATCAATGCCCTGGTCGCCAACCGTCGCTGGAAGATCAATACCTTGAGCCTTGAGCCGGGACGCCTGAGCGACGTCATCCACCACTTGAGCCAGGAGGCACCCAATTGAAACGTCTACCCGTGATATTCAAACGGCAACTCAACAACTACTTGTCGAGCCCGGCCACCTATTTTGGCGTCGCTATGTTTCTGATTACTAACACCACACTAGGCTTTTATGTAGGAAACTTCTTAAACGGAAATCCGACAGACCTTCACGCCTTCTTCCAGTTTCACCCCTGGCTTTATCTTTTTTTCATTCCATTTATTTCCACACTGCTCTGGTCGGATGAGCACAACGAAAATGCACGCTCCTTTACAAATACCTTGCCGGTCTCGGCCCTCGAACTGACATTGGGCAAGTTCCTGGCCGCTTGGACCGTTTGCGCACTCACACTCGCCTTGGACTTCCCACTGGTCATCATCATTAACTATCTGGCCATGGCGGACAACTCAACCATCCTCGGCCAATTCATAGGGAGTTGGTTACTGGCAGGCGCTTATCTCTCATTCTCCTGCCTTGTCTGTGTAGTGGCCTATAATCGCCTGATTATTTTCGGCATCACACTCGCGTTATTATTGCTCACCAGCACTTTATCGTCAGTGCTGGACATGCTGACCCATCAGGCCCCTATCTGGGTGATCGACAGCTTGATTTCACTCAACCCGCGGGTACGTTTCAGCGCGATAGACAGTGGCCTCCTGACCCTGCATGACACGTCGTACTTCATAAGCATGATCATCGCTTTCCTCACCGCAACCACCCTAACTTTAAACTTCAGAAAAGGCTGAGAAAGGAAATCCCCATGAGGAACCTTATAAACTTCGGCGTGACGTTGAGCGTCATCGCCCTGCTTTTTCTCGCCTTCAATCTGGTATGGGTACTGAAACTGCCCAACTATCGACTGGACCTTTCAGAGAAAAAAATCCACACCCTGTCACCTTCGACCGACGCCCTGCTCGCGGCACTTGAAACCCCCATGGATTTGTATTTTTTCAATGGCAGCCATCCCCGCAAAAGTGACGCCCTGAACAACCATGGCGAGTACATTGCCCTGCTGCTCAAGGCCTATGAAAGTGCGTCGAAAGGCAACGTTACGCTGCACCTGATTGATCCAGCCCCCTTTTCAGAGGACGAGTACAAGGCTGAGTTACTGGGCCTGGATAGCCAGCAAGGACTGTTTGGACTCATCGGCACCCGTGCCAACCATGAGCCGCAGAAAATCGAACGATTCGACCCCGCCCAGGCGAGTTTCCTGGAATATGAGATCAGTCGCCTGATCCACAACGTCGCCCGCGAGGAGCAACCCACCATCGGCCTGATCTACGAATTAGCCATGGACGGCAACCTGAATGGACGCCCCCAGGAAGCCACGCCGCCGTGGCAGTTATTCAAGGAAATACGCAGCCAGTTCAATCTGATGACCCTGGGCAGCGACACCTCGCGCATCCCCGCTCACATCAAGACCCTGATGGTGGTCCAGCCCTCTCGGCTGCCGGAACAGGCACTATTTGCCATTGACCAATTTGTCCTGGCGGGGGGAAAGCTGATGATGTTTGTCGACCCCTTGAACGATCAGGACTCAACCGCCGACACCACCGGCCTGCAAACCCTGCTCGCCGCCTGGGGCGTGCAGATGCCGGCGAATAAGGTATTGGCGGACAACCTCTATGCAACCCCGGTGGTCGTGACCAGCGGCCAGCCGCCCGTGCGTCATCCCGGGGCGCTCACCCTGCCCCGAGAAGCGATGGCGCAACAGGACGTCAGCACCTGGGGCGTTGACAGCGTGACACTGTTGAATCCAGGCACACTCGTGCCGCTGAAAAAAAGCCGCACCACATTCACCCCGCTGCTCCAGAGTTCCGGGCAGGCCAGTACGTTCGATGGGGTACGCTTCACTCAACCGGACGAATTCGCCTCCATGATTGGCGAGGCCGTCAGTCGTGGCCGGCCGAATGTGATCGCAGCCCGTATCGAAGGGCCCGCCTACTCCGCATTCCCTGACGGCAGCAACGGCCAGAAGGCCACACTGCAAAAGGCGACCAATATCCATGTAGTGGTGGTCGCCGATATTGACATGCTCAGCGACCGCGTCTGGCTGGCCGCACGCAATGCCAACGGACAGAAAGCGCGGCGCCCGGGCAATGCCCGGTTTGTCTTGAATACATTGGATAACCTGTCAGCACCCGACACCCTGAGTGCTATCAGCCCTCGTGCAAGCGACCGGCAACAGCCCGGGTTGCTGGACAGGCTGCGCCACGAGGCTGCGCAATCCTACCGAAAAAAGGCTGCCCTGATGGAGCAACGGCTGGCCCAGACGGAAAAGGAATGGCGGTTGCTGAACACGCCGCCCTCCATGCTGGAGACTCAGGCCATCTCTTCAAATACGCTGTTGCAAGCGCTAAACAAAGAGCGCCTGCGATTACGCATGGAGCTTCACACCCTGCAAAAAGAAGCCTACAAGAGCGTCCGCCGGTTGGAACTCGCTGTGGTGGTACTCACGACGATCACCGTGCCACTGATAGTGAGCCTGCTGGGCCTGGGGATCTTTATCTCGCGTCGCCGTCGCCAACATCCACCTGCCGCAGCGTTCTACTGAACGTGGTTCTCTCAGCCTCGATTAACGCCGGGTAATCAAACCCTGGCGCGCCACGCGGGTCAGGTGGTGAATAAACTCGTTGGCATCCTCAGCGTTCGGCGCCTGGATTACCGCCAGGTCAAAGCTGTTTGTGGCAAAGCGCGCCAGGGACTCGCCATCTTCGACAAACTGGATCAGGAACGCCGAAGGTCGGCCAGTCCGCCGGGGCCAGCCATCCAGGTAACGCAGCAACGTCGGCTGGTGCTTGCCGCCAAGGAGAATTTTCGGATTGCGTTGAGTCAGGCCCGCAGTGATCGGGGCCAGGCGTACAAGAGGTCGTAGTGCATTCATCGTGTCGTGTCTCTGCCTCAAAAGTCTGCGGGCAGGTGAGAGGCAACACCGAACCAGCGCTTTAGCGGTATTTCGAAACCTGGAGCAGGCTTCTGTCGGGACTGCAGCGAGTCCCTGTGGCGCCCCGCAATTAGCTGTTTAAATCGGCGCATGCAGCATCCTAGAGAAGCCGGTGGGGCAGTGTCAAGAATCCCGTACAACGAAAAAGGCCCGCGCGAGGCGGGCCTTTAACAGGTGAGCTGCGCGATCAGTTGGCGATGGCGCGGTCGGCAGACAGCTTGCCAGCACCTTCAAACAGCACCGCCACTGTGCCGCCCAGCAGTGCCAGGGCGAACTCATAGCCGTTGTTGGCCATGAACAAACCGTTGCTGATATGCACCGAGAAAATCGCCACCAGCGACACGATGGTCAACCCCAGCGCCGCCGGACGTGCCAGCAGGCCAATGATCAGCGCCAGGCCGGCGAAGAACTCAGTACCGCCCGACAACAATGCCATCAGGGTACCCGGGGCCAGGCCGATGCTCTCCATCCACTGCGCCGTGCCCGCCAGGCCGCCGCCGCCAAACCAGCCAAAGAGTTTTTGCGAAC
Source organism: Pseudomonas sp. WS 5411 (assembly GCF_012985595.1). Lineage (NCBI taxonomy): Bacteria > Pseudomonadati > Pseudomonadota > Gammaproteobacteria > Pseudomonadales > Pseudomonadaceae > Pseudomonas > Pseudomonas sp. WS 5411. The sequence goes on along the minus strand of NZ_JAARMC010000012.1, from coordinate 8,361 downwards.
CATGGGCGGCAAAAATGATACCGACAAAAATCCGCAGGACAGTCAGGCCATAGCCGGCACGGGTGGACAGGAGGTTTTTGATCATTGGGCTCATATTGCTAATCCTTTTCGATGAAGGGGGTTGGTTGGCCGCTATATTAATCAGTTTAGATAATGATAAAAGCCGAAAAAAGCGCTAATCAATATCTAATAATTAGATTATTTGCGTGAGACGATCTTGGACGTCACCGGCTCCAGGGAGTCCCGTTCCCGATCAAAGGCCAAGTAGTACTTGTTCACGCTATTAACATAGCTGACGCCGCCCATTCCGACCTGCTCCATGGCGATGCGCTCGACCTGGAAGAACCACTGATTAGGGTTCAAACCCCGGCGGCGCGCCTCGGCACGCATGCCCTGCACCCGCTCCGGCCCCATGTTGTAGGCCGCCAGGACGAACGCCATACGCTCGCGCTCGTTCAGCTTGGGGCTGGCGAAGAACTTGCGGCGAATCAATGCCAGGTAACGCGCCCCTGCCTGCACATTGCTGTCCAGGGTCTGGATATTGTTGACCCCCACCCGCTGGGCCGCTGAAGGGGTGATCTGCATCAAGCCCGTCGGCCCGCTGCCGCTTTTCGCGGCGGGGTTGAGGGACGATTCCTTGAAGGCCAGGGCCGCCAGGTTCAGCCAGTCCATGCCTTGTTCCCGGGCGTGTTTCTGCAGGACCGGGCGCAGTTTCTCCAGGCGCTGGCGATCAGCCCGCGCCAAGGGGTAGCGCACCTGATAGAGACGACGATAGATGCGCTGGAAGGCCACGTCCTGGTCCGACGGAGTCTTGTAGGTTTTCAGGAAGCGGTCGATGCTCGCCCGCAGCATCGAGGCATCCTGGCGCACGAACCAGTACTCCTCGCCCGGCTCGCTGATCGCCACTTGCTTGTCGAAACGCAGCTTGGGCAGGATCTTTGACCAGCGCTCGGCAATCGGCCGCTCGACAATGGTCAGGTGGAAGATCCCCGCCTGGACCATCTCCAGCACATCTTCCACCGCCAGGCTGGGGTCCACCCATTCCACCTTGACCGGCGGCAGCTTGCGCAGTGCCAGCTTCTGATTGATCTGGTTGACCGCCTCCCCCGCTGCGCTGCCCGTGGTCAGGGCCAGGGTGCGCCCAGACAACTGCTCGAGCCGGGTAAACCGCCGCTCGCCCTTGAGGCCCACCAGCCACAGCGGCACGTCGCTGGCAATCGGATCACTGCTGCTGATTTTGTGCGCCCCCGTCGTATCCAGCAGTTCGCCGGGCGCCACCAGGTCACCTTCGCCGCGGGCCAAGGCCCCCAGCAACTGATCCTTGGCCTTGGGAATGATCTTGAGGTTGATTTCCTGGCCGTCGCGGGCGCGGCCGTTGAGGTAGTGTTCGAAGGCGCGCAGGCGGTGGTACTCAACACCAATCGACTGGCCCTGGACTTCACCGGAGCTGTTGCGGCTCTGGTTGACCAGCACCCGCAAGGTGCGGCTGCTGCGGATTTCTGCCAGGTCACGGACTTTGCCCGACTTGGTCACTTCCAGCGGCCCGTCCAGGCGCGCAACCGCCGCCGTGGGCAGCAGCAGCGTCAGGCACACCATAAGCAATGCCGAGGGTCGGATCATCCGCTCTCCGGAAAGAACAAGGCCCCATGCACCGCGAAAAACGCCGCATTGGGGGACAGAAACAGAGCGCCAGAGGCGCAGACTTTGGGCGCAAGGGTGGCACAGCAGCAGGCCTTCGGCCAACCACGGTGTGACTTGCGACGTTCAAAGACAGCGATAACTCGTTGTAGTTCTTGGTTTTTATTATAAATCTACAGCTCTGATAGACTTTCCGGCCGCAGGCGGAGATAGCACCATGCAACTCATTGATATTGGCGTCAACCTGACCAACTCCAGTTTCGACGACAAACACCAGGCCGTGCTCGACCGCGCCTATGATGCCGGCGTGGGCCAATTGGTCGTCACCGGCACCAGCGTGCAAGGCAGCGAACAGGCCCTGGAGCTGTGCCAGCGTTGGGACGAAAGCGCCCGACGGCTGTTCTCCACCGCCGGTATCCACCCCCATAGCGCCAGCGATTGGAACGCCGACAGCGCCCGGCAACTGCGCGACCTGCTCAGCCAGGAGCGGGTACGTGCCGTGGGTGAATGCGGGCTGGACTTCAACCGTGACTTCTCGCCCCGCCCCCAGCAGGAAAAGGTCCTCGAAGCCCACCTGGCACTGGCCGTCGAATTGCAACTGCCAGTGTTTCTCCATGAACGGGACGCCAACCAGCGCCTGCTGGAGATCCTGCGCGATTACCGCGATCAACTGCCCGCCGCCGTGGTGCACTGCTTCACCGGCGAACAACGCGCGCTGTTCAGTTATCTCGATCTGGACCTGCATATCGGCATCACCGGCTGGATCTGTGACGAACGGCGTGGCACGCACCTGCACCCACTGGTCAGGGAAATCCCCCGGGGCCGCTTGATGCTGGAAAGCGATGCGCCCTACCTGCTGCCACGCACCCTGCGCCCCAAACCGAAGAACGGGCGCAATGAGCCGGCCTATCTGCCGGAAGTCTTGCGCGAAGTGGCCCTGCACCGAGAAGAAAGCCTGGAAGACCTGGCCCAGCACAGCACCGCCTGCGCCCGTGCGTTTTTCGGCCTGCCTGTGCCGGATTGACGCGGTGCATTGACCCATATCAACACCCCTTTTCCGGATAGCGGCACAATACTGGCACCTTGCCAATACTGTTTCCGCTATCAGAGAAAACCTTCCATGGGTGCCTGGCTTAGCAATATCTCGCTGAAGTACAAATTCTGGGCCGTGAACGCGGTCGCTTTCATCACCACGCTGCTGCTGGTGCTGTATGCCGTGCAGCTTGAACAACAGGCCCGCAGCCATGCCGCCCAAGCCTCGGCACAAGCCCAGGGCCGCTTGCTCAGCGCCTGGCCGGCCGGGCAGCCGCTGCCCCAGGGCGAGCACTGGCTGGCGTTTGCCCGGGGCCAGGCGCCCCAGTTGGCGGACCAGGACCTGTCAGCCCTGAGCGAAGCCAACGGTTGGGTCGAGTTCAATCATATGCCGCTGTTCGGCGAAAACCCGTTGCTGGGCGCCGAAGTCATCTCCCGCGCCGGTGGCCAACAAGTCGCCGTGCTGGCCTATGCGCCGAGCCTGAGCCAGGTGTTTACCGAGCGCTTTACCAACTACGCGGTGGCGGTGCTGATCCTGATGCTCGCCATGCTCTGTGCCTCGCAACTGTTGATCCGCTTTTTGCTCGCCCAACTCAACACCTTGAAAGACGTGATGCTGCACGTAGAGAAAACCGGCGACCTCTCGGCCCGCGTGCCCCTGGCGTGCAAGGACGAGGTCGGGCAGATGGCCAGTGCCTTCAACGCCATGCAGGCCGGCTACCAGCGGGTGGTCAGTACGGTAGCGCGCACCGCCAAACTGTTGGATGACGGCGCGGCACGCTTGGCCAGCAGCATGAATGAAGTGCAGCACGGCATGCTCGGCCAGCAAAGCGAGACCGATCAGGCGGCGACCGCGATCAATGAAATGACCGCCACCGTGTATCACATCGCCCAACACGCCGGCGCCACTCGCGACTTGTCCCAGACCGCCGACACCCTGGCCGGCAGCGGTCAGGAAGTGGTAACCCGGGTTCAGCGCTCGATTGCCGGGCTGTCCACCGGTGTGCAGCAAACCGCAGAAATGATCCAGAAGCTGGCCGAGGACAGCCAGAAAATCAATGGCGTGGTTGGCGTGATCCACAGCATTGCCGAACAGACCAACCTGCTGGCCCTCAACGCCGCCATCGAAGCGGCCCGCGCCGGGGAAATGGGGCGCGGCTTTGCGGTGGTGGCCGACGAAGTGCGCAACCTGGCCAAGCGCGTGCAAAGCTCCACCGATGAGATCACCCGCATGGTCTCGGCCTTGCAGGCCGGCACCCGGGATGCGGTGGACTTTATGCAGGAAAGCTCGTTCAAGGCCGACAACTGTGTGCAGCAGGCCCAGGAAGCCGGCGCTTCACTGGCCGAAATCACCAGCGCCGTGGCGCAGATGCGCGAGAGCAACACGCAGATTGCGGTGGCTGCCGAGCAGCAGAGCCATGTGGCCGAGGAGATGAACCGCGCGGTGGTGAGTATTCGCGATGTCACGGAAAACACCGTGCAACAGACCGTGGATTCGGCGACCACCAGCAATGAACTGGCAACCCTGGCCGGCGAGTTGAGCAAGGCCATCGGCCAACTCAAACTGTGACGGTTGCCCGCCGATCCGCCAGCGCCTGCCGCTGGCGGATCGATCAAAACGCTATAACCCCCATAGCCAACCCCAATTCGCCGCCCCTGCCCGCCCGACCTAAACTCTGTCCATCGAGTTTCAATGGACAGAGGATTTATCATCATGGGCAAACGTCACCCCAATCTCCCGGCCTGGCAATGGCGCGCCTACCCGCAGAATCATCAGCACCCGACCAACCTGGTGTTGCACCTGATTGCCGTGCCGCTGTTCATCGTCGGGTTTCTGCTGATTGTGTCCGGCGTGTTCAGCCTGAGCCTGGCCAGTTTCGCCATCGGTGTGGTCGGCGTACTCGCCGGCCTGGCGCTGCAACGCCACGGCCATAGCCTGGAAGCCCAGGCCAGCGAGCCGTTCAGTGATCGTAAAGATGCAGTGCAGCGCCTGGTGGTCGAGCAGTTCGTAACCTTTCCGCGTTTTGTCCTCAGCGGTGGCTGGTGGCAGGCCTGGCGTCAGCGCCACCGCCACTGAGGCCGGGTCAGGCGAAGACCACCACGGTCTGGCGGCTGATAGCGATCAACTGGCCGTCAGGCCCCCACAACATCGCAGCAGCATGGCCATAGCCGTCGCGAGCATGCTCGATCTGGACGTGGTACTGGCACCAGTCCAGGGTCGTCAACTGTGCCAGGGGCTGGATGAATTCGATGGTCCAGGTCAGGGTGCTGCCGGGTGCCGGCTTCTTCAGGTGCGGTAAGAGCGCCGGCGGCCAGGCATCCACCAGCGCGAGGATATGGGCTTCGGTCAAAGGCTCTTCTTTCACATCCCCCCGCAAGCGCACCCAGCCGCCCATTTCCCGGGATTTATTGCCGGTGAACGGCAAGCCACCGACGCTCCAGCGCATCGCCAAGTGGCGCATGAACTCAGGCGTCACGCCTTTGATATAGGGCAGTTCCTGGCACTCGTCCCAATGTTTGAAAGTCGGCGCGGGCAAGGCCGGCACGTCGATCTCTGAAGGCCGCGATGCGCCGAAGCTGGCCTGGGCCAGGGTCATCACTTCACCGTCCTGCACCACCCGCCCCAGCAACTGGCTGACGGCCTTGCCTTCGCGCAGTACTTCGACTTGATAACGGGCGGATACGTCGGGCGCCACGGGCCCGACAAACGTCACGGCCAACGAACGCAATGGGCGATCAGCCGGCACCTGGGCACGCAACGCTTCGTATTGCAAGGCGGCAACCAGCCCGCCAAACGTGGCGCGCCCCTGGGCCCACTCGGCCGGAATAGACACGTCCAACGGGTTGTTACGGGCAGCGTCGAGCAAATCACTAAAGCGCATGGCGACCTCACATCAAGAAAACCGATGAGCGATCTTAACCAGCGCGCCAGCCCGGTACAGCACTTATTCCGGCCAAATACCCAGACAGATAAGCCGCAGGCTCAGAAACAATCCGCCGCCAGCTTGTCGAGTACCCGATCGGCTTTGCCTTCAGCTTCGGCCATGGTGCGATGCCAGACTGCAACGCAAGGTTGCAAGTCTGCCTGGAGCCTGGCTTGCGCCAACCATTGCCAGCAGTCGTGCCAATCGCCCAGGGCGCCTTGGGCGGACTTGAGACGGGACATGGCCTTGGCCGGTACCTGGCCCAATTGCGGATAGGCCTCGGCCGCGTAGCGCACGCGCTTGATCAACAAACGCAGGCGATGGCGGTCGTGGTCGGGATCGTGCAACGCCACCTCGAGAGCCTGCCATTGTTTGCCCAGGCGTTTTTCGATACGGGCGCGCAGGCGCTTGAGTAGTTTTTGATGCTGGGAGGCGCGGATAAATCGCGGAAAGGCGGCCATGATCTGCAACAGCTGCGCCAATTCCGCGCTCTGGGCCACCTGCCGATAAGTCTGCGGCTGCTGGCGCAGACGCCGGGCCGCCGCTTCGTGATGGCCATGTTGCTGCAGGTAGGCCGCCAGCACTTCGCGGTCGCGCAGCGGCGTGGTCAATTGGCCGACCGCGCTGGCGGCGGCCTCCAATTGCTCGACGCCGGGCAGCCCGCGCAAAGGGCGCAACAGGCTGCGCAGGCGGCGCACGGTGGTGCGCAGGTCGTGCAGCGCCTCGTCATCGGTCACCGCCGCCAGGCGCGCCTGACAACTCAACAATCCGACTTCCAGGCCGATGACCTGGGCGACTAACTGATCCACCAACGCCGACATGCTGTTTCCCCTGTCAAACAACCGCCATACACCCGCACAAAACAGGCGCCTGGGACCACCTTAACCACTCCAACAACGCGTTACGCTGACGCGGATCAACGGCCCGCGCGCGACTCACGAATATAGAAACGGGCTTTTTCCGCTTTGCTGGCACAGCCTTCGAACGCTTCGAATTGCTGCTGGGTCTTGGCGCCAGTCAGCAACGACAGGGCCTTGGAATAGCTGACCGTACCGGCAAAACCTTCAGCCTTGGCCAGGTCCAGCTCGTGCCAGGCGGCATCCAGCTGGCTGCCGCAGCTATCACGATAGGCCGTTTTGCCGGCACAACCGGCCAGAGCCAACACAATCACAGGCAAACACATCCAGGCTTTCATCAATGACACCTCAAGAAAAGAAAACAGTCGTGGGATGTAGACGTTGCCTACATCGAAAAGTGCCTTATCACACAGCCTGAAATGCCCAGTGCTGATAGCCAAAGCATACCCGAGCAAATAGCTCGGCTTACGAAAATTATCGTTCTGCTCCGCTAGGATTGAAGCAGCCCCCTGCTTGGGTGCATTGTGGACAGCTGTTTTACGAAGGATCCAGTCATGAAAAAACGCGTTGCATTGGTCCTGGGCTCAGGCGGAGCAAGGGGTTACGCCCATATCGGGGTGATCGAAGAGATTGAAAAACGCGGTTATGAAATCGCCTGTATCGCCGGCTGCTCCATGGGAGCAGTGGTGGGCGGGATCTATGCTGCGGGCAAACTGCAGGACTACCGGAACTGGATCGAAAGCCTGGACTATCTGGACGTGCTGCGCCTGGTGGATGTGAGCTTTCGCCTGGGGGCGATACGCGGCGAAAAAGTCTTCGGGCAGATCCGCAAGATCGTCGGCGAGATCAATATCGAAGACCTGCGCATTCCCTACACGGCGGTCGCCACCGACCTGACCAACCAGCAGGAAATCTGGTTCCAGGAAGGCTGCCTGCACCAGGCGATGCGCGCCTCGGCAGCGATCCCCAGCCTCTTCACCCCGGTGATGCAAGGCAACCGCATGCTGGTGGATGGCGGCCTGCTCAACCCGCTGCCTATCGTGCCGGTGGTGTCGAGTCATTGCGACCTGATCATTGCGGTCAACCTCAACGCCACCAACCAGAAACACTACACCCTGCCGGTAATCCAGCGCCCGCCGGCGTTCAAGAGCCGCTTCGACAACCTGGTACGTTCACTGGGTTCCCATCTGCCGTTTCGGCGCAAGCAGGCCGAACAATTATTGTTGCTGGAACAGGAAGCGCTGCAGGCGCAGGCCGCCGATATCAACCCCTGGCTCGAAGGCGCCGAGCCGGAAGCCCAGCAACCGGCCGCAGCCCCGGAAACCGCTGGCGCCCCCAAGTCGGCAACCGGTTCGTTCATCATCGACAACGTCGGGCCGGCGTCGCTGCTGGATTTGATCAACCAGAGTTTCGAGGTGATGCAGACGTCGTTGGCCCAGTACAAAATTGCCGGCTACCCGCCGGATGTGCTGATCAACGTACCCAAGCGCGTGTGCCGGTTCTTCGAGTTCTACAAGGCGCCGGAATTGATCGCGCTGGGGCGGGAGATTGCCAGTGATACGCTGGATCGGTATGAGAGTGAGCAGAGTTGAGATCTTCGCTGGGGCTTGAGGCGCTATCGCGGCATAGGTATCTACACAACTCTTTCGTGGTTCTTGGGGTTGTGTACATATCCGTTGCTGCGGTCACGGCGGCTATTGGTTCCGCCCTTACGGCGGCTCACTTTTGGAAAAGAGCCCGGAGTGCCGGCCCAGCCAAAAGTAACCAAAAGGGCTCTTACCCCACCACTCGGCACCTCGCCTAGGCTCGGTGTGCCCGTCATCCGACATTGATTTGGGGGGCAGCGTGGTTTAACGGGACGCCTAAGATCAAAATCACAAGCAAAGCGAGGCGGCCTGACAGCCGACCTG